>DKGO01000070.1:0-10301 GCA_002453315.1 Caryophanales bacterium UBA6768
GTTTCCGAGCGTGGAAAAATTCTTCCACGTCGTGTAACAGGAACAAGTGCGAAATATCAACGCCAATTGACACGTGCAATCAAACGTGCTCGTCAAATGGCACTACTGCCTTATTCAGCAGATTAATAAGTAATACCAAAGGGCTACGATAGAAAGCTATTCAGCCTTCTATCGTAGCCCTTTTAATGTAACGAAGACCGCAATGAGGAAAGCCTCATTGCGGTTTTTTGCTTGAAAAATGAAAACGTATGGATACGTGCTAGAAACCTCTATTTGTTCAGATAATGTTCAGTGCCCTTATGTATCGTTAGTCATATAACTAAGTAAATGGGAGAAATAAGGTGGATTATAGTTTGGAATATGAAAGAAACGGGTCATTTCTACTGTCTAATATTCACAAGCAAACTGTCACACGCAAGGGAACAGTCGCTAAACGAACTAACCAATTAGCTAAACAGAGAGAACTTCAACGTTTTATAACACCATTAATTGAAAAATTTTACGATGAGCAACAGCTACTAGTAAAAAAGGTGTTTTCTAAAAAACGTAAAGAACAGCTTGTTTTAATTGTAAATGAAGATGAAGCATGGTCGGAAAAAATAAAAAGAATGCTGAAACAAAAGGATAAAATTATAATTTCATTATCTAATTTAAATCACGCATTTGCGGCTTATTATGCCCTCGAGCCAGACTGCATTATTATTAGAACAGAAGGACAGATTCTAATTGGAGCCTTCAAATATATTGATAAATTAAAAGGTAGATATACACCGATGATAATGGTCGGTAATTCAAGTTCAAAGAAAGTGAAAGTAAACAGCCTCACGCTTGGCGTTGATGAATTTATTTTAGAATCAACGATGATAAGCGACCTTTCGATTTACATACAACGTCAACTTGACCACAAGAAAGAAATAGATCAATTCATGTACAGAGATGAACTTACAACAGTCTATAATCGAAAATATTTAGAGAGCATTTATGAAAGATTGATCTATCTCGTCACACATGAAGAAGGGATAGTAACTATGGCCCTTCTTGATCTTGATCAATTTAAAGAAATAAATGATACATATGGCCACCTCACTGGAGATGATGTGTTAACAGTGTTAGCTAACGAGTTGAAAAGAGGCGTGCGAAATGTTGATGAAGTTATTCGACTAGGGGGAGAAGAGTTTCTAATTCTATTCCCTAGCACACCTTTAGAGCAGGCTAAAGAAATTGTAAGAAAAGTCTTAATCGCTTTTTCCGATATCCAATTCCTCCATAATAAACAAACATTTACATGTACATTCTCCTCAGGTATTCACGAAATTGACATAAAAGATACAGATTTAAAAAATAATTTAGCGAAAGTGGACGAAGCCTTATACAAAGCGAAAAGCAACGGGAAAAATCAAGTGTTATCTTTATAAAGCATACTTGTCCCTTAGCGAACCAAACTCTAAACGCTGTATCAAAAGACTGTATGAAGGACTTTAGGACCGTGTCATTGGGCGTCTTAAGCATTATATTGTTTAGAAATTGTTTAGAACAGTCTATTACTATATGCATAGTTGGGAAAATGATTGGAAGAAGTCGAAAAGGCAAAATTGTTTATACTTAGAGGTCGTTCAATGTGGTGTCATCTTGGACAGCCTCCTTGTTTGAAAAACACTAGAAAATGAGGAGATCAACTTGCGTGTAGTTTTGATTGATGATGAACCTCTAATTTTAGCCCATTTTGAAAAGCTACTGAGCAAAATCGGTGACATTCATATTGTTGGGACGTTTATCAACCCTTATGAAGGAGTAGAAAGTATACAACAAAATCAACCAGATATTGTATTCTTGGACATTGAAATGCCCGAAATAAACGGTGTGGAACTGGCAGAGATTATTCAAAGTAGATGGCCTTTTATAAAGATTGTTTTTGTTACGGCTCATAGCGGGTACGCCGTTAAAGCTTTCGATTTAAATGCTGTCGATTATCTTTTAAAACCTGTACAAATTGATCGACTTAGAAAAACAATTGAACGGCTCCGAGAGCATTTCGAAACTCCCACCATATACATAAACAATCAAGAAATGATCTGTTGTTTTCACTCGTTACAATTTAAGACCTCTGAAGTACTCAACGTTCGTTGGCGAACTTCCAAAGCGAAAGAGTTATTTTCTTTTCTTTTGCAATATCGTGGAAAGCCCGTCTCCAAAAGCATGCTTCTCGATTTATTTTGGTCGGAATCTGATTGGGATAAAGGCTTTGCGCACTTATACACAACGATCTATCAAATTCGTCAATTGCTAAACTCGATCAATTTTAATATCGAAATAAAAAGTTTAGATAATAATTACATCCTTGAATTAAACGGCGTAAAAGTAGATGTGAAGGATTGGGAACAGGAAATGGAGCGTTTACCTCCTATTCATGAGCAAACTCTTTCAAAACATCTTCAAGTGATTGATGCTTACCGGGGTAATTATTTGGAGGAAGAAGGTTACTTATGGGCTGAAAGTGAACGCGAGCGATTAAGAGCTCTTTGGCTTTCCCATGCAACAAAAGTTACTGAGTATCTAGTTTCTAATGGCCAATATATTGAAGCAATCAGCATGTACCACCGCATTCAAGATCTATTCCCGTATGTTGAGGACAATTATTTTATGCTTATGCGCTTGTATGACAAGTTAGGTGATCGTGCTTCAGTTGACCATCAATATAAAAGCCTTGAAAAGATGTGCGCAGATGAATATGGGATAAAGCCAGATCAAAGCATACAAACATGGTATCAAGAACGAAAGGACGTTCATTCAGAATAGAACGCTTTTGATTATTTAGTTTGCTGGACATTTTATAGATTAATTACCGAAAATGATTTGATAAGGAAGTTAGGGGGATTTTTAATGAAGAAAAAGTTTAGTCTATTATTTGTTTTTCTACTTTTCTTTCATACGTTAACGAGCAGTGCTTTAGGGATTCCATCTGAAGTTACTGCTAAGGATTTAGAAAAAAGTATTTTTACCGATGTTTCGGTGACAGATGAGAGCGGTGCCGAACTGACTGACCTCAATGAACATCCGGGTGAGAAGGTTCATGTTAACGCTACATGGTCTGTAGAAGGTGTAGATGTACAAGCGGGGGATACAGATTCGCTTGAATTACCTGAGGAATTACGAATTGAACATGAACAATCAGGTACTTTAACAACTGACAATGTTGAAATAGGGACTTATAAAGCTTCTACAAATGGCAAGGTTACTGTAACTTTGAACGAAGAAGTGGAAAGTAACACAGATGCGAGTGGAGAGATTAACATAGAGGCGATTGTAACTGGCGAGCCAGCTACAGAGAAACAAGCAGAAGGTAATAAAGAGAATAAAGCAAAAGATAATGCTAAAGAACAGGCCAAGCAAACAACTTCGCGTACGATGAAGTTAACAAGTACTGAAATTACTGAAAATATTATTACAGATGTAGAGTTGTCTCAAAAAATTGGAGAAAATGACTTTAAAAAACTTGAGCCTGGAACAGAAATCGTTGTCGATAATCCATATCATGAATTTAAAGTTAAACTTGATTACATGTTTGCTTTACCAAATAATCACGAATATGGTAATGGTTCAACATACACAATTGAAATTCCAGAAGTATTTAGTGTACTTGCAAATCCTGAGCCAACACCATTGAAAGATGAAGGCGGTACCGAGTTTGCTTCGTTTATAGTGACTAACGATAACAAAATTGTGATAACGTTTAACGAGGAAATTGAAGAAAATTCTAATGTTTCAGGGTATCTTAATTTAGAATCAGAGTTCGATTCACATTATAAAGGTGAAGCCGAAACAGAAATCAACTTTCCAATAGAAGGTCAAGGAACTGCTAACTATCCAATTAAGTTTATTCCCAAATCAACGTCGATTGATAAAAAAGGCGTACCTGCGGACAAAGCATATAATACCGAAACGATTCAGTGGACGGTTGATTTCAACAAAGATTTACAAGAAATAAAAAATGCAACATTAGAAGATGTAACTGAAGGTAACCATACATTTAAAGATGGCTCGTTAAAAGTGTACAAGCTTTCTATGAATGCGGATGGTTCGATTAATGAGGATAAAACTGAAGAAATTAAAAACCACGGATTTGGCGATAAATTCACATTAAATCTTGGTGACATTGACTCCGCTTACCGTGTTGTGTATGAAACATCAATTCCAACAGATGATAAAGGCGAATCATACAAAAATAAGGCAATTTTAGATGGTGAAAATGTTAATCCAGTAGATGCCTCTGCAACAGTGAATGTTAAACGTGGAAAACCACTTGAAAAACGTTCATCTAAATATGATGCTAAAACGCAAACGATTACGTGGGAAATTAAATACAATTACGATGAAAAAACAATTGTGCGAGACAAAGCAAAGCTAACAGATATTTTTGGTGAGAATCAAGAACTTGTACAAGATAGCTTTATAGTTCAAGAGATTTCTATTAATCCAGAAACAGGTAGAGAATCCGGGTCAGAGAAATTCACAAACTTTACCGTAAATCCAACTACTGATGGGTTTGAATTTCAATTTGATCAAGATATCGAAAAGGCTTATAAAATTACGTATCAAACAAAAGCCATCGATCGTGTTGAAGGTAGCGAAACAATTAAAAATAAAATAGAAGATGAGTTCAATAATCAAGAAGAAGGTTCCCGAGATATCGGTCAGCAAATTTTTCATAAATCTCATAACAATAATCTAGATTATAAAGATAAAACAATGAGCTGGACATTAAGAATTAATAGTGATGCTTATGAGATGGCTGGTGTTAAAGTCGTTGATACGTTACCAAAAGGCTTTACACCAAGGGATATTGTCGTTAAGCATGCTAATGACACTTGGTCTAAAGACGACGAGTACACTTGGGAATTTGATAATTATAAACAACAACTCACAATTACATTTAATGAACCAATTGATGAAGAAGTTATCATTACGTACACGACAGATATTGACTTTAATGAAACAGAAAACAATAATGCATTTAAAAATAATGCCAAACTTACTTGGGTTCAAGATGGTAATAATGGGTCTGGTGAAAAAGACGGAAATGCCACTTATAATCCGGATGATTATACGAAAGCAAATGGTTTTAAAGGTTCAACATACAATGCCAAAACAAAAGAAATCCAATGGGAAATTGGAATCAACTATAATAACGTTAAACTAGATAATGCCAGTGTTGAAGACTTTATTTTAGGTGCTCAAAACTTTGATATTGATTCAATTAAAGTCTACCGTATGGATTTAAAAGGTGGATGGAACGGAGTAGAATTTAGTGAGGAAGTCGATCCTGAACATTATGATGTTGAAGCGATTGAAAATGATGACAAAGAACCTGGCTTCCGTGTAAAATTAGGCGACATTGATTCCGGCTATGTCATTACGTATACGACAGATTTAAACGAACAGTTGATCGAAAAGACTTATAATAATAAAGCGACTGTGAAAAGTGATAATCGTGATTCATTCGAATTAAAAAGTTCAGTTTCACCATATTACGGTGGCGAATATACGAAAAAAGAAGCAAAACAAAATGATGATAATCCAAGAATCGTAAACTGGAGCGTTAACATTAACTTCGCCCAATCAACGGTCGATAACGTATCGGTTTCTGATACACCGAGCGAGAATCAGATGCTCCTACCCGAAACAATTAAATTATATGACACTGAAGTAACAGAAAATAGCATTAACAAAGGTAAAGAACTAACAGAAGGCGAAGATTATACAGTTCACATCGTTGAAAATAATGACGATACAGAAACGTTTACCGTTACATTTACTGAAAAGACAATCGATCGTGCCTATGTTTTGGAATACGATACGCGCATTATGTTTAAAGGTGATGGCTATATTGAGAACGACGTCAAGTTTAATGGTACACAAACTGAAGGTCGAGATACTGACAATTCTGTAAGACAACAAATTCAGTTAAGTAACATCGGTGGCGGGATTGACGGTGAGGTCGGAAGCCTCGAAGTAACGAAAGTAGACGCAGACGATCAAGAACCGCTTCAAGGTGCAACTTTTGAGCTTTATGACGAAAATGGCAAATTAGTCACAACACAAACGACAGATGAAGATGGAAAAGTGTTGTTTACGAAACTGCTTTACAGAGACTATACGTTAAAAGAAACGAATGCTCCTGAAGGCTATGTTGTGGGCATTACAGATAGTCAAACTGTTAAAGTAGATGCAGACGTTTCAAAAGTAACTATCGAAAACAAGAAACTCATCGGTGACGTCGAATTAAAGAAAATCGACGCCGATACGAAAGAAGCACTTAAAGGAGTAGTTTTTGAACTACAAGATAAAGATGGTGTAAAGATTAGTCAGCATACGACAAATGCAGAAGGAAAAATTACAGTTCAAGAACTTGAACCAGGTGATTACTTCTTTAAGGAAGTTGAAGCGTTTGGGTACAAACCTTTAACAGAAAAAATTCCATTTACAATTGCGGCAGATCAGACAGAAGTTTTACAATTAGATCCAGTTGAAAATGACATCATTCTAGGTTCTGTCGAACTCAAAAAAGTGGATGCAGATAACAACAATGAGCCATTAAAAGGCGTCGAATACAAGCTTGAAGATGCCGAAGGTAATGTCATTAAGGAGAACCTACCAACAAACGATGAAGGTAAAATCACAGTTGATGGTTTACGCCCAGCCACATACTACTTCATCGAAACTAAAGCATTAGAGCATTATCAGTTAGATGACACAGCGATTAAGGTTGTTGTAGAAAAAGCACAGACAGAAATAGCAACAGTCCAGGCGGAGAACGAACTTATCACCGGGTCCGTTGAGCTAACAAAACGAGGCGAAGATGGTAAGTTTCTAGAAGGTGTGAAGTTTGAACTCCAAGATGAAAATGGTAATACAATTAGCGAGCATACAACGAAAGCTGACGGTAAACTAACTGTTGGAGATTTAAAACCAGGCAACTACCAATTTAAAGAAGTAGCAACGATTCCTGGCTATGAATTAAATTCAGAAACCAAACCGTTCGAAATCGTTAAAAGCCAAGAAACTGCTGTAACAGTCGAATTTACAAATGACTTAACAACAGGTTCTGTACAACTTAAGAAACTTGGTGAAGAAAACGAAGCACTTAAAGGTGCAGAGTTTGAATTAAGAGATTCAGATGATAACGTTATTCGCGAAGGTTTAGAAACAAAAGAAAACGGAATAATCGAGGTTGAGGACTTAAAGCCAGGCACATACTATTTCGTTGAAACAAAAGCACCGTTCGGTCATGAATTAGATGACACTCCAGTTGAAGTAGAAGTTGTCTTTAACCAACAAGAAACTGCAACAGTTACAAAAAACAATGAACGCTCGACAAGTGGTGTTGAATTAACGAAAAAAGGTGAAGATGGTGTTCTTTTAGACGGTGTCGTGTTTGACCTTCAAGATCAAGATGGAAATCTACTTCAAGAAGGATTAACAACAAAAGACGGTGGCAAGTTAATCGTTGATGACTTAAAGCCAGGTCATTACCAATTTGTTGAGAAAGAAACAGTCCATGGTTATGTGCTCTCTGAAACGGCAATCACGTTTGAAGTTGTACTTGGCCAAACTGAACGTACAACTGTTGATGTAGAGAATGAGCTGCAAACAGGAGCAGTTGAATTAACAAAAGTGGACGATGAAACTGGCGAAACATTACAAGGAGCAGTTTTTGAGCTTCAAGATCAAGATGGGAATTTACTTCAAGACGGATTAACAACAAAAAAAGAAGGCAATATTTCTGTAGATAACTTGAAGCCCGGAGACTATCAGTTTGTTGAAGTAGAGTCACCAGAAGGCTACCATATTGGAACAGACCCCATTCCATTTACAATTGATAAAGGGCAAAGCGAGACTCTAAAAATTACAACGGACAACTCGATTATCAAGGGAGACTTTATTTTAACGAAGGTTGATTTTGATAATGAGACACTTCTCCTTGAAGATGTTGAATTCGAACTACAAGATGCGGCTGGAAACGTTTTAGATAACGATTTAGTTACGAATCAAGAAGGAAAGCTGGAAATTAACGACTTACGTCCAGGAACATATACGCTTATTGAGACGAAGCCTTTGTTCGGGTATGAAAGCCAAGAGCCAATTCAATTTACAATTAATAAAGGGCAGCTTGAAGCGAAAGAAATAACGCTAACGAATAAATTAATTCGCGGCTCTGTCGCATTAACGAAAGTTGACGCCGACAATCAAAAAATTGTCCTTGAAGGTGCTCAGTTTAAGTTAATGGATGCAAATGGCAACACACTTCAAGAAGGATTAACAACGAATAAAGATGGTACATTCGAAGTATCTAACTTGAAACCAGGGGATTACACATTCATTGAAACAAAAGCTCCAAATGGATACGAGCTAGATGAGACACCTATTCCATTTACAATTGAGAAGGGGCAAAATGAAGCGAAAAAGGTTATTGTAGAAAATGCTAAGCAAGTCGAAGAAGGTAGTAGCGGTTTCAACTTACCAAAAACAGCAACTGACCTATTCAATCTCATGTTAGTTGGGGTAGGATTATTATTAGTTGGATTAGTCATACTGTTTGTAAGAAGAAAAAAAGAAATATAAAAAAGTAGTTTTAATAGTAAATAAAACGGGAAGTATTTGAATGTTCCCCTTAGTAGCCAGATACAATCTGGATGCTTAAGGGGGGCATTTTTTATTTTACTGTTGGGGATAGGATTGGAAACCGGCTTATCAATATTTTAAAGGAGAATAGAAAGAGATGAACACATTGTGTGATGCTGCACTTTTACGAGCATGCCGTGAAGCTATTCATTTTGAATTAGACGAAAAATTTGTTGAAATACTTGCAAATGAAATAAGGCGCAGAAACTTAACAAAAGTAAGAGAAACCATTTTCCGATGATTGTTTCAGAATAGGGCACTCCCCTGTCATGCACAAAAAAAGCAACCTTTGTTATTAAAAACATAGACACTTTACAAAAAATCTATTAAATAGTTGTTTTATCTTACCATTTCTCTGAAAAGTAAGTATGATAGGTATAAGGAATTAATTTTTTATGATAACAAGGCCCTTGGTCACAGTTTATTCAGAATAATTTATATTCGGGGAATAATAAAAAGTCTAAAGGTACTAAGGAGGCAAGCCATTGAAAGTAATTTTAGTAGATGATGAACCTCTAATTCTTGCACATTTGGAAAAATTAATACAGAAAATCACAGGAATTAACATAATCGGAACTTACAGCAATGCTCATGATGTGATGGAAGCAATAGAGCATGAACAACCAGATGTTATATTTCTAGATGTTGAAATGCCAGAGGTAAATGGGATTGAATTAGCCGAACGTATACAAAGTAGATGGTCTCAAGTGAACATCGTGTTTGTTACAGCTTATAGTGAATATGCTGTACAAGCTTTTGATTTGAATGCTGTTGATTATCTTTTAAAGCCTGTTTCATTTGAACGAATGGTTAAGACATTTAGTCGGCTACGGAAGGAAGATAAAGCCTCAAACCATGAAAGCACGATTGAAAGGATGGTATGTTGTTTTCATTCATTACAATTTAAGTCCCCTAGTCAGAAGAACACCAATATTCGTTGGCGAACAGCTAAGGCAAAGGAACTGTTTGCATTTCTTTTACAACATCGCGGTAAACCCATTTCGAAAGATATTATCCTTGATTTATTTTGGCCTGAAACAGAGATTGATAAAGGCTTTTCGCATTTATACACAACAATATACCAAATTAGAAAGATGTTAAAAACAGTAAATTTCAATATAAAAATCATAAGTATTGATAACAATTACGTCCTAGATTTAAATGGCGTTAGGTTTGATGTTGAATATTGGGAACAACAGGTGAGCTTATTACCTTCTCTAACGAAAGAAACATTGCCTCTATATGAAGAAATTTTGGAGATGTACCGGGGTGATTACTTAGCAGAGGATGGTTACTTATGGGCTGAGAGTGAACGCGAAAGATTAAGGACGGTATGGCTTAACCAAATGTTAAAAGTAACGTCCTTTTTAGTTTCTCTCGGTAAATATACACAGGCCCTAGCATATTATCACCGAGTTCAAGAAATTTTCCCTTATGTAGAAGATAATTATTTTATGTTAATGCAAATGTACGATAAATTAGGGGATCGAAATTCTGTTGAAATTCAATATACTAATCTTAAAGAAATGTGTGCAACGGAATTTGGCGTTGAGCCAAAAGATGAGATACAGACGTGGTATAAGCAGTGGAAGCATCATGCGGCGTCGAAGAACAGAGACCCG
>DKGO01000070.1:10478-12690 GCA_002453315.1 Caryophanales bacterium UBA6768
AGCAGTGGAAGCATCATGCGGCTACATTAAACGTTAGAATGGATAGATAGAGTAGTATGTAGCCGTTTGTATTTCGCAAGTAAAAGTGACTCATTACACAGTTTAATTTTTAAATCATTTTGTTTTTATCTAAATTGATCCATCCCTGTGTTTTTTTCTAGCATGAAACTCCACTTCATATTAATGACATAATACTTGTGTATCAGTTTATTAGTTAATGCAACAAGTCAAAACATTGTCAAAAGATGTCCTTTTCCTTTGAGAAAAATCAAGTTATTTGTTAATCGTAGATGAGTGAATAGAAGTTCAGTACCTTCTTTATCAAATGAAACATATCCAAGTTCATCCAAGGATGACGGAAACGTATTTCTCAAACTTTAAATCAAGAGGACCTTAATCGCTCCGAACGATATTTTTCAGTTGATTGATAAACGATGCTGCTGTTATAAGGAACACTTTGTAGCCAGGTAAGCATGTTTTCATCCCAAGCCCCAATCGCAAGATAAGTTTTACCTGTACCCACTACCGATCTTGCTATAATAATATTTTGATCTCCTTTATAAATTCAAGTTTAAATACGGTAGCTTTGTTTTAATTTTTCAATTAACATTCGTTTTTTCTATATTGCCCCTATTTGTACGTAGGTATCATTAAAATTTTTTTCCGTAAAGGGAAGTACCTACATCCTCTTGCTTACTCTTTTCGAACTCTCGAATATATTTCGCCACCATATTTTTAGATTTTCTCATCCTCTACAAATCATAAATGGCCGGTTTTTCTGGCAATAAAATTACTCTTGAGATTTCTCCCTAACTTGGCATTAGGATTATTTTTTATCAGGAGTGACCTATTTTTCAATTGTCATAGTGATTCATTTGTAAGCCACCATTACATGAATCACCGTATACCGAACGGTTCTTACAGTGGTGTGTGAAGTGGGGCCTAAATCGCCCTTCTACTCGATAAATCGGTTAGAAACTGCTCAGAATTATTAGTTAAACAACATAGTATTATTACATAGTGACTATATAATAATACTTTTATATTAAAACAAATATTCGTAAGCTTTTCGACCCTGTTCGCTTGAAAGGAGATAAGAACAAAGACCCTATCACTCAATTAATCATGGCGACGCATACCTTTAGGACCATTTTCAGAAAAATCCACCAAATATAAAATATTTACGTTACTATTATATTAAGCTTTTATAACAAAATGTTTTTTATTTATTACAAAGTATTTTTATATAATCATAAATAATTAACAGGAGGTCTTAGGGATGAGAAGGGCTCTTTTACTTACTCTAGTATTCACACTATTATTTTCTCAAGGTGGATTATCAGCTGTTGGAGAATCTGTAAACATGAATAAGGATACCTTCGACATGACAGTTGAACCAAATGCTTCTAAAGAAAAAGCGATGATTAGTCTCTTTTCACTCAATGATGGGTTAGGTAGCTTCGAAGTATTATTACCTGAAGATTCTAGCTTTAACGAAGAGTTAACAAAAGAATATTCCCAAGAAGGAATAGAAGTTACATATGATGAAAAAAATCACAAAGTTATTGTAAATCGTGGTGTTGATCAATCAACATTACACACGAAAATAGTCTTAACGAATTTAGGAGAAACCGAGAATGTCATCAATGCTCGAGCCAAAATAAATGATTCTATGACAGATTATCAAAAGCTCGTATTTTCTGTTTCTGATGAGCAACAGGATAATGCGACTCAAGAATCAGAAATAAGTGAAAAAATAGCAGAAGAAAAAGCAACTGGAACGAGTAATACAAAAATGAACCGAGCGTCGCTTACTCCTTTTGCAGGAAATCTTAATGTCGATATCGATCTATCGCCCCATCGGAATACAGTTTTGTCTGGTAATACAGCCATCTATAACCTCGTATTAAAAGTGACAGGCTCACGTACAGAATATAAGAATGCAAAGGCCGTTGTAGATTTGCCGATTACGGGCTATACAAGCTTTACACAAGATGTAAGCGATCTCACAATCGATGGGGTGACGCCAGTTTATGATGAATCAGCACATCAACTTATTTATGAGTTCGATTCAATTAAGTCAGGAAGATCATATGAGACACTGATTAAAGTTGACACAGAAAATGGTATTTCGCCAAATGAAGCCGAGTTGAAAGCTGAAGTATCTTTTGAAGCGGATAATCAAGAGCGCATCACGGACGATGCAATTGTC
>DKGO01000073.1 GCA_002453315.1 Caryophanales bacterium UBA6768
AAACTGGTGTGCTTTTGTGCTCTAATCATACTAGCAATTATGACCCTCCAGTTTTAGGTGTAGCATTTCCACGTGTTGTTCGATTTATGGGAAAAGCTGAATTATTTAATAATCCTTTAATGAAATGGTTAATGATAAGAATAGGTGTGTTTCCAGTAAAACGTGGTTTAGGTGATAAGCAAGCTTTGAGAAATGGATTAAACCTCCTAAATGATGGAGAAGTTATGGGCATCTTTCCTGAAGGAACGAGGAGTAAGACAGGTGAACTAGGAGAAGGTTTAGCTGGGTCAGGTTTCTTTGCCCTTCGCTCAACAGCGGTCGTCATACCATGCGCTATCATTGGCACATACAAACCGTTCCAAAAGCTTAAAGTTATTTTCGGTGAACCGATTAACTTTGATGATTACAAAGATAAAAAATTATCAGCGAAAGATGCAACAGCAATCATTATGGATAAAATCCGTGAATTATTGGAAAGTGAGGGGAGAAATATTTGACATTTGATTCAATTTATATAAACCTTAACTAAAAGGGATTCATGTTTTTGGTGATTTTAAGGAGGGTATGTCCATGGTTGAGGAAATGAACAATGAAATGACCGACTTTCAGTTACTTGAAATAGGTAACGTTGTTACAGGAACCGTAACAAAAATTGAAGAAAAGCACGCACTTATTGATTTGAATTATAAAATGGAAGGAGTTCTTCCAATAAGTGAGCTATCAAGCTTGCACATCGAAAAGATAAGTGATGTTCTTGCAGAAGGGGAAAGCATAAAAGTACAAGTCATCAAATCATCAGAGGATGAACTTGTTTTATCTAAACGAGCTGTCGATGCAGAAAATGCATGGGAAAGCTTAGAACAAAAATTCGAAAATAAAGAAACGTTTGATGTCGTTATCAATGATGTCGTTAAAGGCGGTCTAGTTGCTGACATCGGAGTAAGAGGCTTTATCCCAGCCTCGTTAGTAGAGAAGTTTTACGTTGAAGATTTCTCTGAATATAAAGGAAAAACATTACCTGTTAAAATCGTAGAGTTTGAACCCGATAACAATAAGGTGATTTTATCTCATCGTGCTGTACTTGATGAGGAACAAGAACAGAAAAAACAAGAAATATTAGAAAGCTTAGTTCCTGGTGAAGTTCGAACAGGTACAGTGCAACGGATAACGAATTTTGGTGCGTTTGTTAATATTGGTGGCATTGATGGTCTTGTCCACATTTCACAATTGGCTCACCACCACGTAGAAACGCCTAATGAGGTTGTTAATGAGGGCGATGAAGTCGAAGTGAAAGTGCTTTCAGTCGATAAAGAGTCTGAACGAATTTCTTTATCAATTAAAGAGACACTTCCGGGACCTTGGGAAGGTTTAGAGAGTAAATTCCAACGCGGTGACGTTATTCAGGGGACTGTAAAAAGGTTAGTTGCTTTTGGTGCCTTTGTTGAAATTGCACCTGGTATCGAAGGACTCGTTCACATATCGGAAATTTCAAATCGTCACATTGGAACCCCTTCAGAAGTGCTCGAGGAAAACGAAGAGGTTCAAGTGAAGGTGTTAGATCTTAATCCTGTAGAGAAACGTGTTTCATTAAGTATAAAAGCACTTGAAGAGGAAGAAGATACTCAGCATGAAAGCCAGGAAAAACACTACGAATCGCAAGACTCTGACTCCTCCACAGGATTTTCAGTTGGAGATATGATCGGAGAACAACTAAAAAAATACAAGTAACTGGAGAATCGTCATGAGAGAAAAACGTAAACAAGAACACATCGAACATGCATTAACAACTGGCCAGTTACGTTTTCATGGTTTTGATGACATCCAATTTGTTCATCAGAGTCTATCTGGAACTGCAATAAGTAAGATTAACTTATCTACTAAGATTGGTGAACTTAATTTAAGTTCACCAATCTTTATTAATGCAATGACAGGTGGAGGTGGCGCACAAACAAGAGAAATCAACGCCATGCTTGCGGAAGCTGCTAACGAATTCAACTTACCTATCGGTGCCGGCTCACAAATGGCTGCGATTAAAGATCGTTCCCAAAAAGAGACATTTAAAATATTAAGAAAAAAAAACCCGAATGGGATTATATTTGCTAATTTGGGTAGTGAAGCAACCGTTAATCAGGCGGAAGAAGCAATTGAGATGCTTGATGCAGACGCGCTTCAAATCCACCTAAACGTTATTCAAGAACTTGTCATGCCAGAGGGAGACCGCGACTTTACAAAAACTTTAATAAATATCGAAAAAATTGCCTCAACCCTCTCAATTCCCCTGATCGTAAAAGAGGTCGGGTTCGGAATGAGTAAAGAAACCGTTAAACAATTAGCCGAGGTTGGGGTTTCCATTGTTGATATTGGCGGCTTCGGAGGTACAAACTTTTCATCGATTGAAAATATGCGGAGAGAGCATAAGTTGCCATTCATGGATGACTGGGGCATTCCAACTGCTTGTTCTATAGCCGAAGTGTCTCAATCACACCCCTTTATCGAGGTGATGGGATCTGGCGGAATTCAAACAAGTTCGGATGTGGCAAAGGCAATAGCTCTTGGAGCATCAGCATGTGGTTTAGCCGGATATCTTTTGAAGATTTTAATGAATGATGGTTTTGAACAATTAATTAAAGAAATCCAATTTATATTAGACGAATTAAAAATAATTATGGCTGCTTTAGGTAGGGATACAATTCAATCATTGAAAAAAGCCCCACTTATTATTAATGGAAAAACGCATCATTGGTTACAAGAAAGAAGGATTAATACAACTGCTTATAGTAATCGTTAACTGTCTGTTGTTGTCTACAGACAGTTTTTTACTTATGTTACCCACTTAATCTGGTTAAACTTGTACAAAAACTAGTGTGGGTTGAAAAATGATTAATATTTATTTCTATTGCTGTGCTTGGGCATGTTGGATATGGGCAACATGGATGATGGATAAAAGTAAACAACGGTTAAAAATTGCTACAATTAGTTTATTGGCCATTATTTTTTCAAGTTTTAAATTTGAACTTTTCGGATTGGTCATTCATAGTAGTGTCATATTTTTTTTATTGTTGTCCTTCTATCTCTTGCTGAAGCGGAATACACTTTCCCAATTTTACTTGTTACTAATTGGTTTCATGACTTCATTAGGCTATGCGGCACTTTATTTATTTTCTATCTATGATCCAATTGTGTTTATCGTGTCCGTCCACCTCGCAATGGTAGGGTATTTATTAGTTATTCTTTTAGTGACTCTCCAATCCTTAACTGAAAGACTCATTTCATTGTTTCTGTCCATCTCTATAGGGGAGATTCTAATCGGCATTACCTTAGATCATCTCAATCTCTACAATGAAATTGGTACAGATTACTTTTTAACACGATTAACCATTGCATTTCTTAGTTTAAATCTTATTCATCTGTTCAAACAGTTACTAGCTATTTTCGAGAAATTAATTATGAAAATAAAAGAGGAACGCAAAAATGTGATGTGACGTTGCAGCGTACTGTTGTACGTCATTTTTCATGCTGATTTGAAAGGTCATTCATAACTTGATAAAATTAAAAAGTTAAGTTTCTTTTATCTTTGAGCGAGAGGAAGATGTTAGATGGTAAAGCCAGTTGTAGCCATTGTTGGAAGACCAAACGTTGGTAAGTCAACAATTTTTAACCGAATTATTGGTGAACGGGTATCAATTGTTGAAGATAGACCTGGTATAACGAGAGATCGGATTTATTCTAGTGCCGAATGGACGGGTCATTCTTTTTATTTAATTGACACAGGTGGGATTGATATAGGGGATGAGCCTCTCTTGCTTCAAATGCGTCAGCAAGCGGAAATTGCGATAGATGAAGCTGATGTTATTATTTTTGTCGTCGATGGAAGAGACGGATTAACGAACGCTGACGAAGATGTAGCTCACATGCTTTTTCGTTCAAAAAAACCGATCGTATTGGCTGTAAATAAAATAGATAGCTTTGAAAAGCGAGATGAAGCATATGAATTTTATTCCCTCGGCTTGAATGAACCGATACCCATTTCAGGCACCCACGGTTTAGGGGTTGGCGACTTGCTAGATAACGTCATCCAACACTTCCCAAACGTTACTGAAGAAGAATATGATGAAGCTGTTATTCGATTAAGCGTAATCGGTCGTCCAAATGTTGGCAAATCTTCCTTAGTTAACAGTATATTAGGAACTGAAAGGGTTATCGTAAGTAACATTGCAGGGACGACGAGAGATGCAATCGACACATCCTTTGAAAGAGATGACCAAGATTATGTCATCATTGATACAGCAGGTATGAGAAAAAGAGGAAAAGTTTACGAAACAACAGAAAAATATAGTGTATTGCGAGCCTTAAAAGCGATTGAGCGTTCTGACGTTGTCTTAGTTGTTTTAAATGCTGACGAAGGAATTATAGAACAGGATAAACGAATTGCCGGCTATGCACATGACGCGGGACGAGCGCTTATCATTGTCGTGAATAAGTGGGATATCGTTGACAAAAACGAGAAAACGATGAAACAATTCGAAGAAAAAATTCGTGACGAATTTCAATTTATTCGCTATGCACCGATTTTATTTGTTTCAGCAAAAACAAAACAACGGTTAGATTCAATACTTCCGATGGTAAAGTCCGTTGCAGAAAACCATGCTCTCAGAATAAAAACAAATGTGTTAAATGATGTCCTTATGGATGCAATTGCAATCAATCCAACGCCTACAGACAAAGGACGGCGATTAAAAATCAACTACATAACACAAGTTTCTGTTAAGCCGCCAACCTTTGTTTTATTCGTAAATGATCCCGAGTTAATGCATTTTTCATATCGGCGCTTTTTAGAAAATCAAATTCGTGATACATTTGGCTTTATAGGAACACCCATTCATATTATTACTCGAAAGAAAAATGAATAGTCTGTATTAGGGGGGAAACAATGGACATATTTTTTTCAGTTGTGATCGGATATTTACTTGGATCCATTAGTTTTAGTTATCTCATCGGCAAATTTTTCAAGAAAGTCGATATCCGAGAGTATGGAAGCGGTAACGCTGGCGCTACAAATACATTACGGGTATTAGGAAAAGGTCCCGCCATTCTCGTACTCGTTTTGGACGTTGTCAAAGGAGTGGCTGCCGTTCTCGTTAGCTTTCTAATCGGAGGAGACAGTTGGATTCCATTTGTAGCAGGTCTGTTTGCAATTATCGGTCATAACTGGCCAATTTACTTTGGATTTCGGGGTGGAAAAGGGATTGCTACGACGATAGGTGTGTTACTTACTCTCGTTCCTATTCCAGCTTTATGTGCTGGTATTGGTGCAATTATTCTTGTTATCTTAACTAGATACGTTTCGTTAGGATCATTATCCTTTACTATTTTAACACCATTCTCTATTTTGTTATTCAATCAACATCCTATCGCTTATTTTTATATTTCACTTGCCTTTACATTTTTATCGATTTGGCAACATCGCTCAAATATTAAAAAATTGATTCAAGGAACTGAAAGTAAACTTGGTGAAAAAAGTAATCTTGAGGAAGTGAAAAGTTAATGAAAAAAGTCGCTTTACTTGGAGCCGGAAGTTGGGGAACAGCTCTTGCAATTGTCTTAGCTGATAATGGACTGCAAGTTAATCTATGGACACGACGTACTGAACATGCCGAAGAAATCAATGACCAGCATACAAACCGTCGCTATTTACCAGATATTATTATTCCAAAAACAATTAAAGCTAGTACAAATATGTCAGAAGTTATAAAAGATACCGACACCATCGTAATTGTCACGCCTACAAAATCGATGCGAACAGTCCTAAGTTCATTAAATGAAAAATTGCAAGGACCAGTTTCGATTATCCATGCAAGTAAAGGCATTGAACCAGATAGTTTAAAAAGAATTTCCGAGATTATTGAAGAAGAAATAAAGACAACTCGTCTTAAATCAGTTGTAGCCCTTTCGGGTCCAAGCCATGCCGAAGAAGTGAGTCTACGGCAACCGACTACCGTTACCGTTTCATCTTCCGATGAACAAGCGTGCTATCATGCACAAGACTTATTTATTAATGAATACTTTCGAGTGTACACGAACCTTGACATCATTGGTGTGGAACTCGGTGGTGCATTAAAAAATATCATTGCTCTTGGTTCGGGAATTTGTAAAGGACTTGGCTACGGAGATAATACAACTGCAGCTTTAATAACAAGGGGCCTTGCTGAAATTACTCGACTCGGTAGAAAAATGGGAGCCAATCCGTTAACGTTCTCTGGCTTGACTGGCATCGGTGACTTAATCGTTACGTGTACGAGTGTTCATAGCCGTAATTGGCGTGCTGGATATGCTATTGGACAAGGGCAAAGCCTTTCAGATGTATTAGAAAATATGGGTATGGCTGTAGAAGGGGTCAGAACAACCCTCGCCGCCTATCAGTTAGCTCAAAAATTTACAGTTGATATGCCTATAGCTACAGAGCTATATCAAGTTCTTTTTCAAGAAAAAAATCCGAAACAAGCTGTCGATGATTTAATGAGAAGAAAGCGAACACATGAAGTCGAAGACTTATCGGCAATGTTAACGCAATTAGACGAGAAATAAATCACAGAGCTTTTACCTCCCGCATAAACTGAATTTAACTGCATAGTGGGAGGAGGATTTCTTTGAGCCAAGGTTTTTTTGACAATATTGAAAAAAAGACGAACGTAAAAAAGGAAGACATTTTTAAGTTAGCCAATTCAGTCAGCACAGCGGACTTAAACGATGAAAGACAATTGCGTAAATTAATATCTGATATATCTCGATTAGCTAACGTTTCAGTCACAAAGGAAAAAGAAGATAAAATTGTAAATACAATTTTAAGCAAAAAAATGCCGACAGACTTAGCTCAATTAACTAATATGATTAAGAAAAGGTAACTTAAAAATAATTTGAATTACTAGGCGAATCAATGATTCAGACTTTCGCGGTTAACATACACTATTATGGTAAGACAGATAAAGCTGTTTTCGTTAGCGACGATTTAGTCTACAAACTGGAGAAAATAGCCCCTTTACTTCAGTTTTCATAAAATTACTTTCGAGCTATTCTCACATTCAAGAGAATAGCTCCTTTTTATTCATGCATTTTTCACCGTTTCAATTTAGAACATGGCTGTTAATATGCTATAATGTGAAAGGTAAAATGTAAGGAGGTACAATCATGTCACCAGGTCTAATGAAGATGTGGGTTTCTTTTATTGCGATTGCTTTGATGTTTGTTTCTGTTATTACGATTATGATTAGCAGGGACAAGCTTAAAGGTGTAGTCAAATTCATTGTTTCAGCTTTTGCTTATTTATGTATGGTCGCTGCAGGGTTTATTATGTTCATCGTCGTATTTAGCGGACCGGTTCCAGAATAGATACATAAAGGATTTGATTCAAATACTAAAAAAAATTTTCAACGTCATAATATGTGTATCATTTGTTTTTGCTTTGGCAGGTTGCCTTTATCCTGAAGAACGTAAGACACAAAATCAAATCCCTTATGAGGACCAATTGGTATCTGTTCAAAAGTCAGTTGATGATTTTTTAGAGGACCAAGGTGTCTTACCAATTATGAATCGCGATGAAGACACACCTATTTATCAAAAATATCCGATTGATTTTAAACGATTAATCCCTCGTTACATCCAAGAACCGCCGGGCAATGCCTTCGAAAGCGGGGGAATATACCAATACGTACTTGTAAATGTTGAAGAAAATCCAACGGTGAAACTGATTGATTTACGAGTCGTTGATGCTATCCAAGACTATCAATTTACAATTAATCAATATAAACGTGAAAATAAATACATCCCATTCGGTAAAGTTCTTGACAAAAATTTATTTCAGTTAAATCATTCAGCTCTTGGGTATGATTCGATTCCCCAAGTGGAGAGTGCGATAACCGGAAATCACTTACCTTTTATCGTAAATGGTCAAGGCGATATCTTTGTTGATTACTCTCAAGATTTATATAAGCTTATTGAAGAACATGAATTAGACTTAACCTCTTTAGAGAACGAGGACATTCGTGACTTGATCGTTGAACATTCCCCGTTCGTTCCCGTTTTTTCCGTTCCTTATACTGCTAAGGATGGGAAGCCCGTATTCTTAACAGAATGATCACTATAAAAAATGAATAGGAAATAGTAGGCATGAAACCTCCCTCTTTATAATAAACGTATAAAAAGGGAGGGTTTTTTGTTTAAATTCAGGAATACTTTGAAGCGAATCTCACTTGAAACATGATCTACTTTTTAATACTAGCTGTCATAACTTTTGGACAACGTCATAGATTTATAATGTATGAAACAGATCTGATCAAAACGTGAATTTTAAAGAATCTGTCCCAATTATATTGCATTCGGAGGGGATGAAATGGAAAAAGTGGATATCTTCAAAGATATTGCAGAACGTACAGGGGGTGATATTTATCTAGGGATCGTCGGTCCTGTGCGTACTGGAAAATCAACTTTCATAAAGAAGTTTATGGAACTAGTAGTATTGCCAAACATTGAAAATGAAGCAGACAAAGTAAGAGCACAAGATGAGCTCCCACAAAGTGCTGCAGGGCGAACAATCATGACAACAGAGCCCAAATTTGTACCAAACAGTGCAGTCTCAATTACAGTCGATGAAGGCTTGGAAGTCAATGTACGGCTTGTAGACTGTGTTGGGTATGCAGTTCCTAGCGCAAAGGGCTATGAAGATGAATCTGGTCCTAGAATGATCAATACACCTTGGTATGATGAACCAATACCGTTTCAAGAAGCATCGGAAATTGGAACGAGGAAAGTCATTCAGGAACATTCGACATTAGGTGTTGTCGTTACAACAGATGGTTCAATTGGTGAGCTTCCTCGTGAGGAATACTTAGAGTCTGAAGAGCGGGTTATCACTGAACTAAAAGAAGTAGGAAAACCTTTTATTGTCATCATCAATTCAGCCCACCCGCATACCCGAGAAACAATGGCGTTAAAAAGTGAGCTTGTCGAAAAATACGATATTCCCATCCTCGCAATGAATGTAGAGCATATGACGGAACAAGATATTAATCTCGTTCTAAAAGAAGTGTTATTTGAATTCCCAGTGTTAGAAGTTAACGTGAATTTGCCAAGTTGGGTCATGGTACTTAATGATGTACACTGGCTCAGAGGTAGTTATGAAGAAGTTGTACGAGAAACAGTGAAGGATATTAAAAGGTTACGTGATGTAGATCGTGTCGTAAATCAATTCACAGAGTTTGAATTTATAGACGATGCAAGGTTAGCGGGAATCGAAATGGGGCAAGGCATTGCTGAGATTGATTTGTATGCACCAGACGACCTTTATGATCAAATTTTAAAAGAAGTCGTCGGTGTTGAAATCCGCGGGAAGGATCATCTTCTGCAACTTATGCAAGAGTTTGCACATGCAAAAACCGAATATGATCAAGTTGCAGATGCTCTAAAAATGGTAAAGCAAACTGGTTACGGGATTGCAGCTCCAACGTTGAATGATATGAGCTTAGATGAGCCAGAAATTATTCGTCAAGGTTCCCGTTTTGGCGTCAGATTAAAGGCTGTTGCACCTTCGATTCATATGATTAAAGTAGATGTACAGTCAGAATTTGCGCCAATTATTGGAACGGAAAAGCAAAGTGAAGAATTAGTCAGATATTTAATGCAAGACTTTGAGGAAGACCCACTTTCCATTTGGAATTCAGATATCTTTGGACGATCGCTTAATTCTATCGTTCGCGAAGGAATCCAAGCTAAACTTTCTTTAATGCCTGAGAATGCCCGCTATAAGCTCAAAGAAACACTCGAACGAATAATCAATGAAGGCTCGGGTGGCTTAATCGCAATTATTTTATAAGAAAGCAAATTTCACAGATTTAACTGAAAGGTGATACGTTAAACGTATCATCTTTTTTCTTGTGCAAAAATAATAAAATTGACATAAAAATGGTTTAAAAGTGCTGTTTTTTACAAAAAACGAGAATTTTTGCTAGAAAAGTTGTAAAATTACTAGATAAATATTGAATTTCTTGCTCTGTTCCTATATTATAGGCGGTGTCAACCGTTGATACAGCTAATAAAAGTATAAAAGTCATCCTTTCTGTTAAAGAAGGAAATATGACAATTTTTGAGAGGAGGTGAACAGAATGAATAAGTCAGATTTAATTAATGCTGTTGCCGAAGCTACTGAAACTTCTAAGAAAGACGCAACAAAAATGGTCGAGGCTGTATTTGAAACAATCACTGATTCTCTGCGACAAGGTCAAAGGGTTCAATTGATCGGTTTTGGAAATTTTGAGGTTCGCGAAAGAGCTGCTCGAAAAGGTAGGAACCCACAAACTGGTGAAGAAATTGATATTGCAGCAAGTAAAGTTCCTGCATTTAGACCAGGTAAAGCCCTAAAAGATGCAGTTAAAGAATAATTATACATAGGGCACAAAAAAAGAGTCGTTTATCGACTCTTTTTTTATGGATATTTTTGAAGGTTAGATCGCTTCCCAATTCTAATAATTGAATGATACTGTGCGGTAATGAATTGGATCCGACCGCTTCGGCGGAATACTTCGCTTTCCATGGGC
>DKGO01000084.1:0-215 GCA_002453315.1 Caryophanales bacterium UBA6768
AATAATTGCCAACAATATTAATATATACAATATAAATTGCAATTTATTATGTCTCATCTTCACTCCTCCTTTCCATTAAGAAGGTAACGGTACCTCACCTTCATCTTTTGAATCGACCTTCAACCCATCATTATCCAAAACCTTTTTAAATGAATGTAAAGCAACATCAACTTGATCGTCATCAGGTTCTTTTGTCGTTAATAATTGCAACCAAA
>DKGO01000084.1:450-8920 GCA_002453315.1 Caryophanales bacterium UBA6768
GTCGTTAATAATTGCAACCAAAGACCAGGGTACCCTAGTACCTTAAGTATTGGTATCTCTCTAACCTTATTTGTTAATTGCAAAACTTCAAAAGATAATCCTATGACAACTGGAATTAAAAAGATGCGGTTAACAATACGCCACCATAATGGATCAGTTGCAACAAACATATATACAATGATTCCGATAATGACAGTAAACAGGATAAAACTTGAACCACAACGGTAATGCAGTCTAGATTGTTTTTGGACATTTTCAACGGTTAATGGAACTTTATTCTCATAGGCGTTAATCACCTTATGTTCTGCGCCATGATATTGAAACACCCGTTTTATAATAGGAGTTAAAGAAACGATATATATATACCCAAGTAACAAAATTAATTTAAATAGACTTTCCAATAATACCTGGCCAAAACGTGAAGAAATATATGCTTGGAAGAAATTAGCAACAATCGCTGGAGTCACGGTAAAAATTAATTTACTTACAATAAACGATAATACACCAATGAAACCAATCCCTAAAATCATCACTAGTTTTGAGGTTTTCTTTTCTTCCCGGATTTTATCATCATCCGCAGGATCAATATCGTATCTATCTGAGGCAAAGTCCAGATGTTTTACCCCATTTGCACTTGCCTGAACTAATGCGACAATCCCGCGCAACAAAGGTATTTTTTTCAAATTTTTCGTTACGTTAGATTCTTCCCTTTTTAGTTCAAAATATTCAATTGTTCGGTCTTTTCTACGAATAGCGGAGACGAAAGAGTTTTTACCGGCAAACATGACTCCTTCAATTAACGCCTGTCCCCCATACGCTGTCGATTTATTACCCAATGTTTATCACCAACCTCATTTATATTTTACTAAATATTTAATCATTACACTAGTGTTCACACTTCCATACTCATTCTTTTTTATTATTTGGGTAAAATGAATAAGAAGGAGGTTACAGTACATGAGTAATCATTATAATTCATTAAAAAAAGTAAATCAAAGCATTTTTCGTCGTACCTTATTCATTGGATGGATAGGTGGCATTGTTTTTGGGATTTTGTATTACTTTTTATCCTATTTTAAATTAATTGATAAGTATATGGTGGCATCATTAAAGTTAAAATATGGCTTTTTTAGCCTGGTCACCCATTGGTATGGCAAAGTTTTTTTATTATTAATCATTAGTGTATTATCAATTTTAATTGCGATAGTTTATTATGTCATTGCCAAAAAAATAAGTAAATGGTATGTCGGTGCTATATTTGGTGTTGTTTTATGGTTAATTATTTATGCGTTATTTTCTATGTTTTTAAACCAAAATTATATTATTAATAAACAAACAGTTCATCAGTCTATTAACAGTTTATGTTTATTTGTTTTATATGGGTTATTTGTTGGGTATTCTATTTCCTTTGCCTATAAAATGGAAACAGAACAATTACTTTCGGAGCAAAATAAGTATTAGTAATCCTTTATCTATGATAAAATAATACTATGTTATTCTAATGATGGAGGATATTATGGAACGGATAAATAAAGTAAGAGAAGTGTTAAAAGAAAAAAAGTTAGATGGTTTATTAATTACTAACCCTATACATAGACGTTATATATCAGGTTTTACTGGCACAGCAGGTACAATAATTATCACTTTAGATGAAGCACTTTTTATAACAGATTTTCGTTATGTTGAACAAGCAAAAAAAGAAGTGAAACATTTTACAATCATCGAACATAAAACACTAATTAATGAAGAAATTGCAAAACAGATTGATGAAAAAAACATTGATTCACTTGGTTTTGAGCAGGCGCATGTCACTTATGAAACTTATATGACATATAAAGAATTGTTTTCTTCGACTCTTATTCCTACAAAAGGGATTATTGAAAGTTTGCGCATCATAAAAAGTGATGATGAAATCGAAAGATTAAAAAAGGCTGCTAAAATTGCTGATGATGCTTTTGAGCATATTTTAAATGTCATTAAAGAAGGTGTTACTGAGATTGAAGTTGCTAATGAGCTAGAATTTTTCATGCGTATGAATGGTGCTACTTCATCCAGTTTTGATATAATTGTTGCTTCTGGCTTCCGGTCCGCTTTACCACATGGGATAGCATCTGATAAAGTGATTACATCTGGTGAACTCGTAACATTAGATTTCGGTGCTTTATATGAAGGGTATTGTTCGGATATAACCCGTACAATAGCCGTTGGAAATATTTCCGACCAGTTATATGAAATTTATGAAACTGTATTACATGCGCAAAAACAAGGTATTAAACATATTAAACCTGGAATGACTGGTATTGAGGCAGACGCCTTAACAAGAGATGTGATAAAGAAAAAAGGATATGGTCAATTTTTTGGACATTCAACAGGACATGGTCTTGGAATGGAAGTACATGAAGGACCAGCATTATCCATTCGATCAAGTACAATTTTACAAACTAATATGGTAGTTACTGTAGAGCCTGGTATATATATTCCCAATGTTGGCGGATGCCGTATTGAAGATGATATTTATTTAACTGAAAATGGAAATGAACGGCTAACTTTTGCAAACAAGGAATTTATACAACTATAATATGTAAAATAACAGGGAGAGAAATAAATGATATCTGTAAATGATTTTAGAACAGGGGTAACAGTTGAATTTGATGGTAATATTTGGCAAGTAATGGAGTTTCAACATGTAAAACCAGGTAAAGGGGCTGCTTTTGTTCGTTCAAAATTACGAAACCTTCGTAATGGGAATATCCAGGAAAAAACTTTCCGTGCAGGTGAAAAAATAAAACGTGCTCACATTGAACATAAAAAAATGCAATATTTATATGCTTCTGGTGACATGCATGCATTTATGGACACAAATACTTATGAACAAATCGAATTACCAACAAGTCAAATTGAACATGAATTACAATTTATCACTGAAAATATGAATGTAGATATGATGGTATTTGATAAAGAAATATTGGGCGTTCAACTACCTAATAACGTTGAATTAATAGTGACAGAAACAGAACCGGGTTTAAAAGGTGATACGGTCAGTGGTGGTTCGAAAGCAGCAACGTTAGAAACAGGTCATGTTGTTCAAGTACCGTTATTTATTAATCAGGGAGATACTTTAGTCATTAGTACAGATGATGGAAAATACGTTTCCCGCAAAAACTAAATTTAAGCAAAAATTTAACATTAATGAAGAAACAACCCTATAAATGGGTTGTTTTTTTGCATATATTTGTCGTACAAGCATAGTTTTAAATAAGGAACTTTTGAACAAGGTAGTGACATGATGGATGAAATTATTCGCTTATTCCCGGATTATATAAAGTTACTTCTTAATCAATCAGTAAAAGACAAATGGGACCAATTAGAGGAAATTAGATTACGATTAAACCGACCGATTGAAATATGTTTTCGAAATCATATCGAGTGGTTGCCTTCTACTTTGTTTACACAAAAGGAGAGCTTCTTTTTATTAAATCAATTAAGTGAACATTCTTTATATCGAATGGAGGATGAATTAAGAGAAGGATATATAACGATTGCTGGTGGACATCGAGTCGGTATTGCAGGTGAGGTAATTACTCATCACGGGAAAATTAATAGAATTAACCAAATAACTTATTTTAATATTCGTATTGCTAAACAAATTTTAAATGTAGCCACACCTTTACTTCCTTATTTATATCATGAGGATAGATACTTAAATACAGTTATTATTGGAGTGCCACAATCTGGTAAAACAACGATGATTAGGGATTTAGCGAGACTAATAGGCAATGGTGCTAACCAATTGCCGATGAACAAAGTGGCTATTATTGATGAAAGATCTGAGATTGCTGCATGTAAAGATGGGATTCCCCAGCATGAAGTTGGCTTAAGAACAGATGTGATGGATGCTTGTCCAAAAGTAGATGGGATGATGATGATGATTCGTTCAATGTCACCTGATGTATTAATCGTTGATGAAATTGGAAAGAAAGCTGATGCTGAAGCAATACTAGAGGCAGTTAATGCTGGCGTGTCCATTATTTGTTCAGTTCATGGCTCTACTATCAATATGTTACGCCATCAACCTTTTATAAAACCACTAATGAGACAAAACTTATTCCAACGGATTATTTTATTAGGAAAAGCAAATCAGCAAAATCAAATGATTCAAATCTACAATGAATCAAATTCTCTTATATCCTCACATATCGTTAAAAGACAATGAAAATGATCGCCAGTTTATTAATTATAGGTACATCAACATTAGTAGGTATGGATATAAGTAATAAATATCGTCACCGTGTTTCCCATTTGCGACTATGTATTCAATCACTTCAATTATTAGAAACAGAAATGGAATATAGTCAAACTACACTAAAAGATATTTTTGAAAAACTAAGCCATAATTATTTATTTCCCTTATCTCTATTTTACGAACGGTTAAATAATTTACTATCTACAAATATTGATGATTTTTTTGAAATGTGGTGTGAACAAGTTGAACTTTTGCACCATATAACAGCATTACAAGAGCAGGACCTTGTCATACTAAAGCAAGTTGGAAAATATATTGGGATGTATCATTTGTATCAACAAAAAAAACAAATACAATTATCGATTCACTATTTGGAAAGTCAATTAGATGAAGCGATAGATAAACATCGTAAATTCGGGAAAATGTCAATCATATTAGGAATATTAATTGGAGTTTTAATAGTTATTTTGCTTTTTTAACAGAAAGGAGCATCATTTATGCTCGATGCAACGATTTTATTTCAAATTGCCGGAATTGGTATTATCACAGCCCTTATTCATACGATTTTGAAACAAATGGATAAAGAAGATATCGCTCAATTCGTATCTTTAGTCGGTTTTATTATCGTACTTTTAATCGTCATGACACATCTCGCTAATGTTTTTCAACAAATTAAATCTGTATTTTTACTTAAAGGGTTATAACGATATGGAAATGATGCAATTAGTTTTATTCGGAATTCTCGCATCATTTATTTACATTATTTTGAAAGAAACTCAGCCATCTATTGCACTATTTATCATTATAATCTCTAGTCTTATCATTTTTCTATTTGTCATCCATAAAATAAGTATTATTATTTATGTCATTAAGGATCTCTCGTCAAGGGCATCTGTCCCATCAATCTATATGCAAACATTGTTAAAGATTATTGGTATTGCTTATGTTACTGAAATAGGAGCCAACATCGTAAAAGATGCTGGGATGAGTGCTCTTGCTTCGAAAATAGAATTAGCTGGTAAGTTATTTATACTTTTATTGGCTATCCCGATTATACAGGCTGTAATTGAAACTATGTTAAGATTTATTCCTAATTAAACACCTTTAAATAAAGGAGACATAATGAATGGATGGATAACAGATTAAAATTCATTATAATTTTTGGTATTATGCTCATTTTGTTACCATTACCTTATAAAGTGCATGCTATTGAAGAATTGCCTACTAATATTGAAAATGATGATGAAATAGGGGACAACTTAGTCCAATCATTGGACTTGGAAGAAATTAAAAGGTATTGGAGTAATTTACATAATGAATATGGAAATTATTTACCTGCCTTTAAAGAAAAAAACTTAATAGAACTAATAAAAGGAAACCAATCCATTTCTTTTCAATCAATATTTAAAGGGATCATGAGTTACATTTTATTTGAAATTATTGAGAATGGTAAATTATTAAGTAAATTATTGTTAGTCACATTATTATCTACCATTTTACATATGATGTACACAGCATTTAACAATCGGGTCATTTATAACATCGCAAATTTTATTATTTATATCGTGTTAATCTCGATATTAATTAACAGCTTTCATCTTGTTTATACATATATAAAAGAGACGATTGATGTGATGAGTCATTTTTTAATAGCACTACTGCCATTAATGTTTAGTCTAATTGCCACTTTTGGACAAGTTATGACGATTTCTTTTTTTCATCCGCTTATTTTATTAATGATTCACTCAAGTGGGATACTTGTTTCAAACATTATTTTTCCATTGCTTTATTTATCCGTTATTTTATCAATTGTAAGTCAAATAAATGAGAAATTTCAGGTGACACAATTAGCAACACTCCTAAGAACGATTGGTATGGGTATATTAGTTGTTTTTTTAACAATATTTTTAGCGATAATATCCGTGCAAGGGGTATCTGTAGCCATTCAAGACGGAGTTGCACTTAAGACAACAAAATTTATAACAGGTAATCTTATACCAGTCGTTGGACGCACATTTACCGAAGCTGCTGATACCGTTTTATCTGCGACCTTATTATTAAAAAACACAATCGGCATTTTAGGGGTGATTATCATATGTTTAATTGCAGTTTTTCCAGCAATTAAAGTGCTAGTCATTGCATTCATCTATAAATTGGCTGCTGCCTTGCTACAACCACTTGGCAATCATTCAATCATTACTAGCTTACAAATGGTTAGTACATATATTGTTTACCTGTTCGCTTGTCTTATCTCCGTTACATTTATGTTTTTTTTAGTTATCGTGTTGTTATCCATTGCTACTAATTTACCTTTATTAATGAGATAAGGTGTTCATTATGTCAATTATTTCAAATTGGATATTACGAATTATTATTTTTATTATTATTGCTACAATTATCGATGCTCTACTCCCGGAAACCAAAATGAAACAGTATGTCTATCTTGTCTTTGGATTTATATTATTTCTAATTTTTACCCAACCATTACTATATTTGTTTTCAATCGATGTATTTAAGGAGGTAAATAAGGCAGAATCCTTTATTGAGCAATCCAATCGAGAGACATTTAATCAACCAATTTCTTACGATTTTCAAAAAAATGAAATAGAAGCGGAACAACGTGCATATATATTAAAACAAGCTAAATCAAAATTAATGGAGGAAGCTAATTCAGTACTAGACAACCTATACGATGTTAAAATCACTGATTTGCAATTTGAATTTAATAATGAATTTGACAATGATAGCATTCAACAATTCAATGTAACAATCAGTCCCATAGAGAAAAGTGATCATAACTCACAAATTGAGCCAGTAATAATTTCTACAAAAAAACAACATGAAGATAATTTAACTGTTAATACAAAAGCTATACAAGGGGAATTAAGCAAATTATGGGGAATTCAATATGAACATATTAATGTTGTATGGGGGGGAGGGGAGTAGTGAAATCTACATGGTATTCAACGTTAAAACAATTATTTTCTAATATAATGAATAATAAAAAAAGACGTTATCTTGTTCTGATAGCATTAGTAGGTGTTTTTTTGATGGTTTTCAGTAATCAATTAACTACCAATGAAAAGGAACCTTCTAGTTTTGATCAGTCACTTGTTGAACAAAACAGCATTGAAGTAAAACAAAATAATCCCTTAGTAACAGATGTCTACGAAATGGAAAAAAGTTATGAAAGTAAATTACAACAACTGTTAAATCAAATGAGCTACATATCTGAAGTTGAAGTGATGGTTAATATTGATTCTACCAATGTAAATGTATATGAAAAAGATTTAACACTTGGCAAACAACTTTCCAATGAAACGGACCAAAATGGTGGAATGAGACAAGTTGAGGATGAAACGAATGAATCGAGATTAGTTGTTGTTAGGGAAGGTGACAAAGAGAAACCTTTGTTAATTCAAACAAAAAAGCCAGAAATACGAGGGGTTCTCATCATAGCGAAAGGAGCTGAAAGTCCAAATACGAAGAAATTGATCATCGATGCAGTTGCGAAAGTACTGGGTGTACCAACCTATAAAATTTCTATTATGTCTAAATGAGAGGGGAGAATATTTTGATAAAAAGACAAACAGTATGGTTATTAACGATGTTAAGTTTAATGATTGTTTTAAGTGCATATTATATTTTGTCCGATAAAGATGATTATGCTTATATTGTAGAAGACGAAAATGAAGGTGAGCAATCAGTAAGTCAAGATCCAACTTATGATACTTCAGAAATTGAATATGAGGAAGTAGAAAATTTAAATGGGAGTGAATTTTTTACAACAGTGCGCATGGAACTCCAAGATAAACGTAATTTACAAAAAGAACGCTTACTAGAAGTCATAGCAGCAAACAATGTCTCTGCCAATGAAATTAATGAGGCATTAGAGGAAATAAATGTCTTAGAAAATTTAGAATCAAAGGAATCTATTTTAAGAGAAACTATTTTATCAACGGATGAGGCCTATGAAGACGTGTTAGTACGGGCAGAAGAAGATAAAGTTCATGTTCATATAATAACAGATCATTTATCAAAAGAGGCGGCAGTACATATTATGCAAATGGTAAGGGATGAAATTGGGATAGACCAAGTCGATGTTAATTTTCAACCAGTTAAAGGATAATGCCTAACCAGGTGCAGTTACTTTGCATCTGGTTTATTTATTTCAATTTGTTAGTTTAACCCTGATAAGGTGAATTAATTTCATAATTACTCTTTTTA
>DKGO01000094.1 GCA_002453315.1 Caryophanales bacterium UBA6768
CGATACCTGGCATTGGACCGGTGTTTACAGCGGGAATTATCGCTGAGATTGGCCAAATAGAACGTTTTGATAACGAAGAGAAAATTGCCAAGTATGCTGGGCTTTATTGGCGAAAACACCAATCCGGTCGCTTTACCGCAGATGTCACATCCTTATCACGTAATGGAAACCAGTATCTCCGGTATTACCTAGTTGAAGCCGCCAATTCGGTAAGAAGGCAGATCCCTGAATATCGTGATTATTACGCGAAAAAGTACCAAGAAGTACCAAAGCATCAACATAAAAGAGCCCTCGTCTTAACAGCAAGAAAATTTGTGCGTTTGGTGGATGCGCTACTACGCAAAAACCAAATTTACACGCCCAAAGGGGGCGTCATAAATGAAGCATAAATAGCTTCAAAATTCCTTTAATACATACCAGTAATTACCATTTATTTACTGGTTTAGCTTAGAGTTGCCTTTTTTAAGCAAATTGTACCTTGATAATCAAATAATTATTTATTTTTCCCTTGACATATTACCGCAGGTCTTTAACTGACTTTTCAAATTAAAAATTCATCATATACATATGTAGTTTACTTGAACTATATATATTTTTCATGGAATCTGTTTTGATTAAGCAAAAAATTGATAAATAAATATAAATGCACGATATAAAATTAATATCATATAACTTATTGAGAATATTAGAAAACTCAAACGAAACAATAATCTAATCCCGTCATATAGAATAATTTCTGTTTGGGAATATCTTTGCCGAATTAAAATAATTGCCAATAGAAAGAGATGGAAAATAATGATGTAACTCATCGTTTTTAGCTGGAATAAACTATCTACAAGCAGAATCGAGGCAACCACGTAAAACAGTGCCGTACTTTGCACAGACAGATGGATAGCCTTCCATTTACTTTTAGTCAATTTATACATAATGAAATAGATGACATAAGTAAGAAAAACAGGGACTACGATCAAGATTGTTTCTTTTTGCCCAATGACCCAGTCTATCATTCGTTATACCTCTCTTCTAACGCCAATATTGCATCGTGTACAAATTGTGTATATGGTAACGACTGATTACTCTGACGTAATAGATAACCGGATATCGCATCTATTTCCGTTTTCCGATGGTGTTTAATATCTGATCTCATCGATGACGTGTTTTTTTCTGTGTTTTTGGCAATTTGGGTAATCTTTTTCCAATAATGATCGGGGTCGAATTTTAAAGTGTTTGCAGTTTCTTGACACAGTTTTCTAGCTATAAGACGAATATATGTATTATGATTGATTTCCCCGTTTTCTACATCGAATAGGGCAGTTAATGGATTAATAATTGCATTTACGATTAACTTTTCCTTTAATAATAACTCCCAATCACTTGCAAAATAAAATGGGAAATGTTGTTGATGCAATTGTTTTACGATTAATTGTGCTGTCGCTTCACTTCCTGTCAAAGGGGCAATTGTGATTTTACCTTTACCAAGCTGGATCACTTCATTATCTTGCTTTCTTTTAGCCCCATGTTCGACGATTCCTATGAAGGAATGATTTCCATCTTGCATCATGGACAAATGACCCATACCATTTTGTAAGTAGATAATCGGTTTATTTTTGGGAAAATAATTAACTACGTCATGAAGTTGGTACTGCTTTACAGAAACAAACCATATATCTTGTTCAGATATATTATCTAAATATGCTATCTCGATATTATGTGTTTGGAATTGTTCATTTTCATCAAATAATGTTATCCCATACTGACTTATTCGACGATATTGAGATTCTCTTTTAACATATATTGTCACATGATGGTCATGATTTAAATAACTGCTTATTAATAGTCCAATGGCTCCCCCACCAATTATTCCAATTTTCATGATGTCACACCGTCAATTCATTTTGTATTTTTCAACATGTTAATTTCATTGTTATCTATTTTATAATATTCTTGTATTGTATTCAATCAAACCTTATGGCTTAAACCTTAATATTACAAGGTTTTGTCCCCAATAACACTAATAAATATTTGAATAAGACTGATTTAAGGAAATTTTCTTTAAAGAAATCAGCAAAGGAAAATTTCATAAAAAGAAAATTAAAAATTGTGGTATTTTCTTTATCAATGTTTAATATGTTCATTGGCTTTTTATCGCATCTAAAACTAATTCTTTCACGTTCATGGACTAGTAATAAAAAAACCTAAACGTTCCAGCTATTCTATCGTTTGAATACGGGATACGTTTAGGTTGATGATGTTGTGTTTTGTCTTTATTTTAGCGATGTTCTTCCTGGTGTTTTCCTTTTCGATAAATGAACCATAGGGTGCTTCCTAGTATCATTAGTATAATACCAGCTATTAACCAATTGTATTGGTTTGTTGCTGTAACTGGTAAATTACTTGGTTTTTTCTCTATTTCTTCTTCCATTTCTTTTTCCGCAAACACAGCATACATAGAAAAGTCAGAAACTGTTGCAGTGATTTTATTCCCATCCAATGTACCGCCAACTCGTTCCCATGTCCCTTGAAAATGATACAAGGCTGGATTGTCGACAGTTTCATCTACACCCATGGTCAGGATAAAGTCCCCGTGATAATCTTTCTGTCCGTCTGGATAAGTGAAGATAAAATCATACACTTCCCCTGCCAGTTGTAAATTTTCCGGTTCTTCCACTTGAACCTTAACTACTTGTAATTTCGTGCCAGCTGGTAAATCACTCGGTAATTGAATCGTTGTGTCTGTATTTTTAATTTTTACGAGCGAACCTGTATCAATTGGAACAGCTTGTTCATCAAGTTCAAGTGTATCGGTTTTTGCAACAACATACACTTTTCGAACGACCTCAACTGCTTCATTTCCTTCATTGTCAGTGACATTATAACGAATTTCATAGACTCCTAGTTTACTTGTATCTACCTTACCCGTGATGGTGATTTGTTCACTAATATCCCCGTCCACGTTATCTTCCGCTGTTGCCCCTAATTCATCATATTTCATTCCAACTTCAATGATTAATGGATTATTACCGATTAATGTAATTAATGGTTGTTCTGCGTCGACAACATATACCGTTCTAGTGACTGTAGTCGTATTTCCCATATGGTCAGTTGCTTTATAAGTTATGTTATATGTGCCAACTGACTTTGAATCGACACCACCAATTTTGTTTACGATTACATTATCATCAAAATTATCTTCTACCTTATAGCCTGGGTCTGTGAATTTATTACCGTGTAAAAGGGTTAACGGATTTTGCCCACGTAGTGTCAATGTAGGAGCAGTACGGTCTATTTGAACAATACTTTTTGCGGTTTTGCTAATATTCCCAGCTTTATCTATAGTTCGAGCATAGATCGTTGTTTTTCCTTCCCAGCTGATTGCAAATGATTTATCGTACGTTAGCCACGTGCCATCCTTACCGATTCTATATTCTGTTTTCTTAACTCCACTACCACCTGTATCTGTTCCATGTGTGATGGTAATTGTCTGATTGTTCGATTGCCACCCGTCAGAACCATTAATGATTGGCGAGGATGGTACAGTTTTATCGATATTAGTAATCTTTATCGTTTTTATAATTTCATTCCCCGCATTATCTTCCACTTCAAATGTGTACGTTCCATTCTCGGGAACAGAAAACGTCATTTCAATAGCCTCTTCCCAATCACCATTTTTTTCCCGAATTTGTTTTATACCACTATGCTTATCGGTTGCTGTAGCCGTAATGATAACATCTTGATTAGTAGCATCCTCCGTACTGGCTGACAGGATGAGTGTCGGTGCATCGTTATCTAACTTAAAGTCTTTAGATGTTGCCTCCGTTGTTATACCTGACTTACTAGTTGCTTTAATGTGTAAATAATAATCCCCTGTTGCATTTTTAATTGATAAAATATCGTTACTTTGAAAATCCGTCCACGTTCCCGATGTTGGGAAGTTTTTACTTTCTGTCCACTGATATTGTAATTTATCTAAATTATCCCTAAACGCCTCGACTTCCACTTTTGTACTATGAGTTTGTGCATAATTGTTGTTTCCGTCCGTTTCAAAATTAATTTCAGGAGAACCTATTATTCTAAAAATCAAATTTTTCGGTTTCAGATAAGTCTTATTAAAATTATCTGCATCCTTCTGTGTACGTGCGTAGCCTTTGGTCGCTTGGCTTTGCAAGAACATACTAGTCATAGTCGTTACATTACTCGTATCAAATGAACTTAAATCGAGCAAGGTTGCTTTACTTCTCTGGAACATTCTACCCATATTCGTTACATTACTTGTATCAAAAGAACTTACATCGAGAGTAATGGCTTCGCTCTCCAAAAACATGTGCATCATATCCGTTACCTTACTCGTATTAAAATTATTTAAATCGAGCGAAGTTGCTCGGCTCGCCTGGAACATGCTAACCATAGCCGTTACCTTACTCGTATTAAAATTAGTTAAATCGAGCGAAGTTGCTCGACTACTTTGGAACATAGCCATCATATTCGTTACGTTGCTCGTATCAAATGAACTCATATCGAGTTCGGTTGCATAGCTCCCTAAAAACATTGATCCCATATCCGTTACATTTTTTGTATCAAACGAACTTAAATCTAACTCGATTGCTTCGCTGCTATGAAACATCCCATGCATATCCTCTACAATGCCCGTGTCAAATGAACTTAAATCTAGTAAGGTCGCTTGGTTGTTATAAAACATATAGCTCATATCTATTACACTTTTCGTATCAAGAAACCTTAAATCAAGTGTAGTTGCCTTGCTGTCTTTAAACATATTATTCATATCCGTTACATTTTTATTCGTACTTTTTACACCTTTGACACTTGTATTTTGAAACATGGCTTGATACGATGTTATATTTTGGCCCTTAATTGTGTGCGGTATTTCAACATATTTATCACTACCAATATAACGAAAACCACCGTTTGAAACGCCCTGAAAATCACCATCCGTTGCAAGGACATAATCATCAGCATCTCTAACCTTAAATATCAACTTAGTTGAAACACCATTAAACCTATCTGCATCTGCTTGTGTTTGTGCATAGCCCATTGTAGCTTGGCTACTAGAAAACATATTATCCATATTTGTGACATTTCTCGTATCAAACGAACTTAAATCGAGTGTGGTCGATTGGCTGTCTGCAAACATATAACTCATATCCGTGACATTTTTATTCGTACTCTTTACACCTTTCACACTTGTATTTCGAAACATGCCTGTATACGATGTGATATTTTTTCCTTTAATTGTGTGTGGTATTTCAATATATTCATCATTACCAATATACCAAAAATCACCGTTAGTAACGCCTTCAAAATCATCATCCGTTGCAAGGACATAACCATCTCTAACCTTAAATACTAACTGACTTGGCTTAAAAGGGCTAACATTAAACCTATCTGCATCTGCTTGTGTTCGTGCATAGCCCATTGTAGCTTGGCTATCAGTAAACATATAAGTCATATTTGTGACACTTCTCGTATCAAACGAACTTAAATCGAGTGTGGTCGCTCGACTACCCTGAAACATACCATTCATTTGCTTAACATTACTCGTATCAAACGAACTTAAATCGAGCGTGGTGGCATGACTATCCTGAAACATATAATCCATTAACATGACATTGCTCGTATCAAACGAACTTAAATTGAGTGTTCTGGCGCTGCTGCTGTGAAACATAAGACTCATATCCGTTACGTTGCTCGTATCAAATGAACTTAAGTCGAGTGTGGTGGCTCTACTGTTTTGAAACATACTTTTCATATTCGTAACCTTGCTCGTATCAAACGAACTTAAATCGAGTGTGGTCGCCAGGCTAAAGTTAAACATAAAGTTCATATTCGTTACATTACTTGTATCAAATGAACTCAAATCGAGTGAAGTGGAATTGTTATGGTAAAACATTAAGCTCATATCCGTTACATTTTTATTCGTACTCTTTACACCTTTGACATTATTGGGTTTTGCTCCATGTATAAAGGAAAACATTTCTTTATAAGACGTAACTGCTACTCCTTTAATCGTATGCGGGATTTCTACATATTCATCATTACCAATATAGCGAAAACCACCGTTATACGAGCCCTCAAAATCATCATCCGTTGCAAGGACATAGACTGGTTCATCATTTTCCGCTTTAACCAATTTTCCACTATCTGACATTGCCATACCTAACAAAAACAAACCAATCATCAGTAAAAATATCACTCTATTACTTTTAAGCCCCATTCTCTTTCCCTCCACTATTACCCAATGAACTTGCAATTTACACCATTTTATCAATGGAAGGTCAAGTAAAGGTCAAGTGGAGGTAAAGTTTTGTTAAAGTTTGTCCAAATCTGTCACTTTTGCGTAGACAGGCAATGAAATATAAAAAATACTGCCATTATTCTCCTTACTTTCCGCCCAAATATCTCCGTCATGAATATGCATTATCTCCTTAGAAATCGCCAATCCCAAACCACGACTGCCATCATCATTATGAGTGTTAGATGAGCCTTGATACAGACGTTTAAAAATATGGGGCAAGTCATGTGCAGTGATTCCCGGTCCACTATCAATGACCTGTATAACCATGTCACCGATTTTACGACTAGATCCCACATTAGAAATTGGAATCCAGTCCACAATCATCTCAACCCTTTTTACTTCTTCTGAATATTTCATCGCATTATACATAATATTCATAAAAACTTGATCAATCCGATCCCGGTCCATAATGACAATAGCATTAGAAGGCAATTCACCCGCCCAATCCGACCGGTTATGCCAAAGTAATTCATATCCATTTGCTTCCAAAACGCCTTGAAAATAAGTGAAAACTTCTTGCGGGAAATGATTTGCGGAAAAAGTTTGCAACTCCATTTTTATTTTCCTTAATTCTAATTCAGATAAAGTAGATAAATCCTTAATTAAACGCTTTAATACTCGAGATTTATTATAAACGATGTGCCAATATTTCCGTTCATCCGATATTTTCTCATCAATAATTGCTTCTGCATATCCTTCAATTAATGTCATTGGAGTACTTAATTCGTGTGAAATATCCGAAATTAATGCTTTACGTGATTGCTCTACTTGTTGTAATCTAGTATTTACTTGTTTTAATTCTTTTGTTCTCTCTTCTACTTTTTCCTCTAACGTTAAGTTCAAGCGTTTCAATTTACTAGATAAATTTTCAATTGACCGGAAAGCTTCGGAATATTTGATCCCGTGAACAAATGTTTGACTGACTAGAAAAATCAAAAATCCTTTCGTTGCAATCTGTCCAGTATTGATAAAATTCAAATAAAACAATGCATCATTTAAAGAAGCAATCATAAAAACCAGTAAACTAAGGAAATTAAATCGTGATGCTGGACGTTGTCGAAGCATGGCAATTGTAAATAGATAAACTAAATAAAGAACAGTTGGCAACACAAGCAATTGATAGACCATCAGAAAACGTGTGTAAAATAATGCAGGAGTTAACATCACGATACTTATAAAAGAAAATGAAACGATATCGACACCAATTTGAATTTTTGACCAAGCATCTTTTGGATAAAGGTGTTGAATATAACGAATAAACAAAGGGACTCCAATAATGAAAGTGAGATATTCAAGTTTTACCTGAGTTTCCCAAGGGAACATTGGAAAAACACGGATAAAAAAAGTCTCTCCCATTAATAAAGTCCGAACTGCAAATAGTAAAGTAAATAGACCTAAATAAAATGCAGAACGCTGGGATTTACGCAGGAAATAAATAATTAATAAATAGATCCCCATCATGATAAGTGCCCCAGCAACGAGCAACTGCAAAGCAATTTTCTTTTCACTTACTAATGAAATAGCATCTGCATTCCCAAAATAAATGGTATCCCAAAGCCCACCTTTTCGTTGAGAAAAATTAGAAACAGGGATGATTAGTTCCACCTTAGTTGACTTGGGAACAAAATAAGCCGTTCGTGCATAGTTGGCTGGAACCATCTCTTTTTCATTTACACCAATGATTCCATTTGACATTTTTTTCTCCCCATCAATCCACACTTCATAGGCTGTAGCAGCATTAGGGATATATAAGCCGAGCGTTTCCCCGACATACTTTTCCTGTAACCGAATCGTTAATTGATACGTTCCATAGCCTGTATTTAAACGAAAATAATCTTGTTTTCCCCACGAGCCTGGTACTTTACTATAACGGCTCTTTTTTAAGTTAGACTGTATAGGAGGAAAGGTTGACTCATAAAGCAGCCATTCACCATTTAGTGAAATAATGTTATTTTCTGCTAACGACACCTCTTTTAAATCTATGACACCTTTATTTGCTAGATGAGTAGAATTTACTTTATTCATAAATAAAACATTATAAAGCAATGCCGAAATCATAATAAAACAAATGGCTAGAATGACATACCAGGCTTTATGCATATTCCCATCTCCTCACAAATTAGCCTTTTTTCTCTATTTCTCTTATAATATATGAATATAGTCGCAGTGAAAAGGAAAGATTCTATTTTTCTCTAGTTTAAGATGCTATTGAATATTTCTATTATTCCTAGGTAGGGGGCTAACCATGGATAAGAAGATTTTAATTGTCGAGGATGATGATGAAATAAGAGAAATGATTCGTCTTTATTTATTAGAAGAGGGCTTCAAAGTAGTCGAAACCCTTTCTGGTCTTTCTGCCCCAAACCTAGTAAAATCTGAAAATCCCGACTTGGTCTTATTAGATATCCTGCTTCCAGGTTACGACGGAATAGAAGTATGTGAGGAAATACGGAAATTTTCAACTGTTCCTATTATCTTTTTAAGTAGTAAAGCGGAAGAAGTTGATAAAATCGTCGGACTAACAATTGGTGCAGATGACTATTTAACGAAACCATTTAGCCCCAGGGAGTTAGTCGCCCGAATTCGCTCATTGCTTAGGCGGCAAAAATATGGAAATGAATTAAGTATGGCAACTAATAGTAAAGATGTGCTAGAATATACAAATTTAAAAATTAATTTACTAAATTACACTGTAGAACTTTTTGGAGAACCAATTGAGCTATCCTCTAAGGAATTCAGTTTATTAGCCTTTTTAGCCAGTCATCCGGGACAGGTTTTTAATACTGAACAATTATTTGAAACCATCTGGGGTGAACCTAGTTTGACAAATACAAGAACCGTTCTTGTCCATATTAGCAGTCTTCGGAAAAAAATTGAGACAGACCCATCTAATCCCGACTATATTCTAACCGTCTGGGGAATTGGCTATAAATTTAATGGGAGACACTCAGTGCTCTATTAAGGATTTATATTCTATATACCTTAGCAAATGACAATTTTGACCTTTTAATTTTAATCCGATGAAAGATAATTTGTAAGTTTTATCTTCTCCTACATAGGAACCTTTTTTACTACTAACAATAACATCCTTTCAAAAGCACTCCTTCAAGGGATTGATTTTTTATTCTTCTACCTTTATACTTCCAATTTGAAACCTTAAAAAAATTCAACAATGTAATATATGGATACCATTACTTTACGAAAAAGCAGATTAAATGCATTTTTAAGCAAACTAAACAAGGAGACAGTCTACTTAGCAGGTTATAAAATTTTGTCCTATTATTTAAGAGTAGTGAATGCCGGGGTAGTGAATTCAAAAAAGTGGGAAGTTGATTCTTTTTTATTTACAACTACAGTATGTTTATTGGATTATAAGTGGATATTTTTTAACGCAAAGCAATCTAAATAGACGTTAAAAGGACCCCTGGAAGTTATTTGAATGAAATTAGTTATTAATAAAAAAACACAGCATTACTATCAGAAGGCGGCCATTCTTACTTAAATTATCCCTCAAATAAGATGAAATTGCTTTTAAAACTGAAAAAATTTAAGCAATATCATGGTATTTTGAATTGAAACAATTATTATTCCCAGGGTAAATTCACAAATGTCAAAGGGACATTTTTTTCGTTCACAGCTGACATTATAATTACTATTACACCTGAATTGGGCTATTCACCACATAGTTTATAATGAAAGAAGTAGGTGAAAATTATACCACCTACCTCATTTATAACTAAGTTGTTCCCCGAACAATTAATTCGGGATCAAAAAGTATTCTTTTCTTCAGACGCTTTTTCTCTTGTATTTCCTCTAAAAGAACATCGACTGTTTTATTCGCCATTTCTATAAATGGTTGCGCTACCGTCGTCAATCCAGGTATAGTTGTCGTTGCTAAAATCGTATTATCAAATCCTACTATTGCTAATTCTTCTGGTATTCGTATACCCCTTTCGGTTGCACCTTGTATAACCCCAATAGCTAGTAAGTCATTACAAGCAAAAATAGCGGATGGAATTTTCTTTTTATCACCCTGTAAAACTTCCTCAATAAAGGCTTTCCCATTTGCAATCGAGGCCGTTACTCTTTTCACATTTCGTTCATCAAAGGTTATTCCCCTAGCTTCAAAAGCTACCCGAAATCCATAAATTCGCAAATCACTACTGTGAGCATGTTCCGCGATAATAGAAACTTCACGGTGCCCTTTTGTAAACAAATGCGAGGCTGCTTCGTAACCACCTTTAAAATCATCAACTGAAACAATAGATACCTCTAGTGATGCATCATCATAGGCTAACATGACGATTGGGATTCCTTTTTTCACAAGATCCCTTAAAAGTGCTTTATCATGGAATGTTGATGCAACTATAATACCATCCACTTGTTTACTTTGTAACAGTTCAATATATTTCCGTTCTTTTTCAACGCTTCCATCAATGCTACACATTATAACACTTAAACCACGTTCATGAGAACAATCTTCAATATATCTAGCCATTGCAGAAAAAAATGGATTTGATATATCCGGTACTAATAAACCGAGTGTACGTGTACCCTTTCCAGTTAATGCAGAGGCCATTAAATTCGGATGATAATCCATTTCTTCAATAACTTTTTTTACCCGCTTTCGCGTTTCCTCACGCATATTTCCAGTATTATTTATTACCTTAGAAACAGTAGCTATCGACACCCCTGCCCTATCAGCTACATCATAAATTGTAACTTTCATAACTTTTCCTCGTTTCACTTGATCGTTTTCCATTATCTACTATATATCCTATCACATTTAATTATAACTCTTGAATAAATATAACTATTCGATTAATATTTTCTCTATATTGGTCGAATTACCAAATAATTTATTAAAATAGCAACTATTTATCGAAAAATATCAACCATTATGGATGTCAATTAAGCGAACAAGTTTATCGGATTCCAGTGATTGTTTACATGCATATCCTAATTTTGTAGACTCTACTCCATCATCAACAGTTACCAATGGTTTTCTTCCTTCAATAATACAATTAATAAATTCTTCCACCTCATTAAGGTACGCCTGGTCAAATCTTTCTAAAAATCCACCAAAACATTCTTGAACAACTCCACATTCTTTTAATAGAACAACCTGATTACGTTCTGGTAATGTCCCTATTCGTAGACTTCCCTTAGAACCAATAATTTCTGTTTCAATGTGGTAACCATGCACACAATTTCTGCTTGCAACAAAAGTACCGATTGCTCCATTCTCAAAGTGAACCATTGCAGAGCCCATTTCAATGTCTTTAATTTCAGCAAATTCTGGGCGAGTATAATTGCCGCCA
>DKGO01000150.1 GCA_002453315.1 Caryophanales bacterium UBA6768
GCGCATCAGATGAGGCGGCAATGACAAATTGATATTCGAAAATACTTGAGATTAACGTAAAGTCATCAGGACCATTGTCAATTAAATCAATGTGCGGATTTATTGAATATAAAGTCGTCCCCATACCTGCTGCCATTGTATAGCCATCTGGCTTTGCATTAGCAAGGGCTGAGTACATCGTTAATCCGCCACCACCTGTTTCATTTTTAATGACAATTTTTTTGCCTAGATGTTTTTCTGCAATTCTCGAAAATTCTCTGAAGAAAAGATCTGTAGGTCCGCCCGCATCATAAGGCAACATGAAAGTAACTGGTTTTTTAGGATAATCTGACTTATCATTTCCACCCGTTGACGTCTGATCACCACACGCAGCTAAGATTAAAAGTAAAGAAACAACTAATAAAAACAAACTAAAACGGATTTTCTTCAAAGCGATTCATCCCTTTCTTCTTGTTTGGCACGCATCATGTTATAAAAAGTTCTTCCAATGAGCATAAGGATTAACAAAAATAGAATAAGTGATATGGGTCTAGTTAGAAATATAAAGATGTTGCCATCCGATATAGCCATCACTTGTCGAAATGATCTTTCGAGCATTGGACCTAAAACGAATCCAATAATGATACCAACGAGTGGGACTTCAATTTTTTTCAAAAAGTAGCCTAGTAACCCGAAAATAAACATAAGAAGGATATCAAAAGTAGCTTGACTATACCCATATGTACCGGCGACACAAAGAACTAAAATAACTGGCGCAAGAACAGTTGGACGAATAAACGATATTCTTCGATATATATTTGCTGAATACCAGTTAAAAATTAAAGAAATGAACGAAGCCATGAGCATACCAGCAAATATTCCATATATAATCGTCCCATTTGTTTCAAATATTTGCGGACCCGGAACAATCCCGTGGATAATTAACGCCCCAAATATAATCGCTGCCTCGGCATCTCCAGGAATACCTAAGGTTACTAAAGGAATTAAGTTAGAACTAGCAACACCACTATTTGCTGCTTCAGCAGCAGCAATCCCCTCTGGTTCACCTTTGCCAAAATTTTCGCGGTTTTTTGAACGTTTAGATGCTTGTCCATAACTAACAAATGCTGCAGTAACGGGTCCCAATCCAGGAAGTGCACCAATTGCTGTACCAATTGAAGATGATCGTAAGAGTGTTCCTTTCATCCCGGCAATCTCTTTGAATGTTACATTGTCATCTTCTTTAACTGGAATTACAGGTTCATCAATGAACTCACTATCATCCAAGTTACTACCCTTCTCTTTCTTTTTATTTGTAAAGTGTTGTTCAATAGTAGTAAAAACTTCAGAAACAGCAAGAAGACCAATGACTAAGGCGATAATACTTACTCCACCTGATAAATCCAACAAACCAAACGTTAACCTTGGGATCGAAGTAACAGGATCCGCATCAACCGTAGCAATCATAAGCCCAAACAAAACAGAAATAGTACTTTTTACAATGGTGCCTTGTGAGACAGTTATGATTAACACTAAGGCAAAGAGGATGAGCATCGTATATTCAGTTGGTCCAAATTTGAGTGCCATTGTAGCGATTGCAGATGCACTAAAAATCAACACTAAATTCCCTAATACATCCCCCATTGTCGACGCAATTAAAGCAATTCTTATGGCTTTTCGTGGATATCCTTTGTTTTTCAACGCATAACCATCCATCGCTGTGGCTGCCGCAGCTGGAGTTCCTGGCGCATTAAACATAATAGCACTGATACTACCTCCAAATAATCCTCCTTTATACATTGCTGTAAGCATGACAATTCCGGCAATCGGATCTAAATAGAAGGTAACTGGAAGAATCAAAGCAATTCCCATCGTAGAAGTTAACCCTGGAATCGCCCCTAAGAGAGTTCCAGCTATGACCCCAGCAATTGCCAAAACGATAGTTAACGGGGTGAACATTGAAACAAATCCATCAGCTATTTGCGCAAACATTTTAAAGTTCACCTCCCTCTAAGATGCATGTATTCAGAAAAGAATCCCCGATGGGAAATACAAAGAAAGTAACTTAGTAAATATAAAATAGATTGAGCCTGGTAGAGCAACAGATAAAATAATGGAAAGCCTCCAACTTTCCCCTAAAAATCGAACAATTACTAAAATAAAAATAAATGACATTACAAAAAAACCTACATGTTGAACTGTCACCGAATAAATAAAATAGGCTAAGATACTCAGACCAACATACATAAAAGTAGCTTTATGAAATTGATAATTCGTTCTTTCCTTCTTCGTAAAAATACTCAACAATTTGAAAATAGCCAAAATAAAAAGACTAATGGAATAAATATAAGGAAAGAGCCTTGGATCACCTTTTTGAATACCTGAAGGTATCAAAACAAAAATTAACAGCAAACTAAAAACTACTATCATTACATAATAATAACTTTCTTTAAAAACAAAGTTTTCTTCTTTCATTTTCCCCCTCCAATCCTTTAATGGAAACACATTATTAGAGTGGTTCTTATACTTAATCATATAAGTTGAGCAAAATAATAGAATTTATTGAATATTTATTTATAAATAAATGGTACGGTCAAATGAAAGCGTTGTCAAGATACTATTGTCTTAAAACTTATATCCTTTATTTCAATAATAAAAAAAGAGAAGATAATGAATGAGGACGATGAATTTACAACAATGAAAAAATGGAGCCCCTTTTAAATGAAGCTCCATTTTAGAATGTTCGAAGGTTAATATAGATGAACAATGTTCAGATCTTGTTGATGTTCCTTTAAATATTCAGCTGCAATCGTGCGGTGGCAGTGATAAGGCTCATGTTCACTGCATAAAAAACAGATCGTTTCATCTCGATTGAAATCAAATGTCTCTTTAATGTTCCGTTCTTCTAACAACTGTGTATAAGCCTCTTTAAATTCCTCCCATGGTATTTTTTTCTTTCGATAATTTGATACAAGCTTTTGTGTCGGAGCTAATGTTAATTCATGAGTGTAATCGATAGTAACCAATTCCAAAATATAGGCGAGGTCATTTTTCTTAGCGAAGCCTGACAGTTGTGACGTATTATTTAAACGTATGTCAACAACCCGTGTGACTTCGTTATCTTTAAGAAGCTGAATAAAGTCTTTTAATGACTTTTGTGCAAAGCCAATCGTATATACCGTTTGAGACACTCTATCTCTCCTAACACTATGTCATTTAAAATCCCATCTATCGGACATTCATTATTAGTATAGCAATCAAACATCCGATGGGAAGTATAATGTTGATGGGAGTGTAAAGGGACGATAAATAAGGCTGTTCCAGAAAGGCATTGTTAAAATGATTTCTGGAACAGCCTTGCCTTAGTATTTACTATTCTATTGCACGCTTTCTTCTGTATATGAGGAAAGCGAGTGAAGCGATGGTGATAAGTGCTCCAATGAGCAAGTATGTGTACATGTTCGTTGCTGTGTTTGCGAGTTCTTTCCCTTCGCTTTCTTTACCATTCGAGCCTATCTTCTTATCATTTTCATTAGTTGTTTTGTCTTTATCTGTATCATCTCCATTTTTAGGAGTCTCGTCTTCGTCATCTTTCTTTCCATCGTCGTCATCTGATCCAGGCTTCTGCTCATCGTCTTTGTCTTTATCCTTGTCTTTGTCGTTATCATCTTCATCGATCGGGTCCTCAATCTCATTCAAGACGTCAGTCGTAAAATCGTTGAATAAAATTGATACTCTATCTTTCTCTGATGCCCAATTCGGTAGGTTAATTACTTGTTTAATGCCATCGCTAGCCCGTGATAGCAATTCAAGTGAAATCGTGCCCTCAGGTGGACGAGATGCAGGAATAAACAAATCAACACCAGTTAAAAATGGTAGAGCATCAATACTAGCAACAGGTACAGTTAAATTGCTTTCTTGATCAGCATCCTCATCGAAAACAAAGTAACTAATTAATCGTTTGGAAATCGGCGCATTATGCTCATTTACAATGTTTTCCCCGTTTATTTTAAGTGAATCTTGATGGGCCCCTTCACCAAAGAATTCCATGTTTCTTTGAATGACTAGGGAGCTATGCTCATCACTTACATCCATTAAGTCAGACATACCACCAGTTGGTGGGGAGGTTAATAAGCGAATCATGTTATCGCTTCTAATAAATGGTTCAAAATAAAAATGGTGATTAGCTGCTCCCTCTCTAACTAGAACAAATTCATAGCTTGACCCACTTTTTGCTTCGAATGGACCCCAATCCCCATTTTCTCCAATTGGATAAGTGGCATCTGAACTATCTTTAAGTCTTTGACCCGTTTTTCGATTAATTTCATAAATTTCTACAGTTGCCTGGCCAGGAGTTACATTTTGTGGGAAAAGTGATGCTTTTCCTGCTAATGTAATTTGACCGGTTTCTGCTAGGATTTCGTTTGTTGCTGGCTCTTTGTCATTAAAAAAGCGATACATCTCAACAAAAGATTCCTTTGAGGTCGTCACTTCAGTATGCGCTTGCCCGGGTATTATGACGTTTTTCGCGCCGACAATTTCGCGACCTTCTGCTCCCCCGATTTCAGCCCATAATGCAAGTGTCGGAACACCTCCTGGCAAATGCTCTGACGTTCGTCCATCCACATTGACATAGTGAGCAACTTTTTCTGCTCGTTCTGGTGAACTTTCTAAGTATCCAATCATCTCAGCTGTCCCTAATGAATGACCTATTAAATCTATTTGGTCTGCCCCTGTTTCGTTTAGGAGCTGATCAATTAACTGGTCGAGTCTGTCATATCTCCCGTCACGACCTCCGCCGCCGATCGCTTCCGTAGAGTTATATTCATGTGCCGCAATGTAATGTGCTGGGTAGCCGTTACTCGTAAACCTCATAGCTTGTGATTGAAATTGAGCACCGGAACCTGACATCCCATGAACGAACACAATCGGTCTTACAGAGTCATCAATTTCTGCCTTTGCAGACGCTGAATAACTAGGGTGTGTGAAGCTTGAAAAATCCGCTGTAACTAATGCTACGATAACGAGCACGAGAAAACTTAATGACCGCGAAAGTTTTCTTCTCATTCTTTCAAACCCCCCTATTTTAATGGAACCAGACGAATATTCAGTCAGTTTTGTTTTAAGTGGAACATTAATTAATCTTTTTTAGACTGTTAACCGTTTTTTTCGATAAATGAAGAAAGCAATAGCTACAGCTGTCATGATGGCCCCTATGATAAGGTACGTGTACATGTTCGTTGCTGTTACGGGTAATTTCCCACCATCTTCATTCTTTTCTTCCTTCTTAGGAATGACTTCAGCGCCACCTTTGTCATCATCCCCACTTTTGTCTTTCCCGTTATCCTTTTTCTCATCGTCGGAGCCAGTACCATTGTCCTTTGGTGTACCGTCATCCCTATTTGGGTCGTCACCATTACCATCGTTTTCGTTATCACCAGGTTCACCATCATCATTTCCATTGTCATCATCTTCGTCTTCGTCCTCAACTTGGTTCATGCTATAGTTTTTGAAGTGCTCCCAAATGACTGCACTTGCATTCATCTGTCCGCTAACGAGTCCTATCGTTTCAACTGGAGCATATTGAGGTCCCCCAGGCCACGTATGCCCTCCACCTTCAACGGTATACAGAATAACTTCGGAACCGAGCTTTCCATTTCCGTACACTTCTTTATGAATAACTGTCGGATCATCTTCAATTAATTTTGGCAACGTTTCTCTAACTGGCTCTGTCGCTGTACCATTATGTTGGACCCAATAACCTACTGACGGTGCAGATAGTTCATATTTAACAACCCCGTCCTCATCTCCTAAAATAAAAATAACAGGAACGGGACGCTTAGGTGGTGTAAGAAAATATTCTTCGCTCGGTATGCCACCAGTAACGCTTGCTACAGCTGCAAAACGATCAGACAACTCAATAGCTAAACGTTGAGAGAACATCGCTCCATTCGACATTCCCGTCGCATAGACACGATTTTCATCAATATTAAATTCTTCCATGAAAGTATCAATTAAAGTCGAAACAAAACCTACATCGTCAATCCCTTTATAATTTTGAACGGAATCTTTTCTACCATCATTCCACTGAACTTCTGAATTTGAAAGATCTGGTAGTGGAACACCAACATCATTTTCTAACCTTGTCGCATTTGGAAAAACAGCAATAAATCCTTCTTTTTCAGCAATCGCTTCGAAATTAGTTAAGCTTCGCTGTCCCGGAGCATCGCTTCCTAACCCATGAAATGAAAAAAGCAGCTCCGTAGGCTGTGATTCATCGTAGCTGCTTGGGACGTAATATTCGTAAGTACGTTCTATCCCATCGTGGTGTATTGTTCCAGTGTTAATAGTGCCGTTGGCCAATGCAGAAATTCCAAAAAAGAAAAACACCGCCAACATGTAAGCGCTTTCAATTAATAGTCTTTTAATCCCCCTCAAATCAATACCCCCTTATATTTTTACTAACTCGATAATAGATTACATGATTAGATGAAATTAATCAAACTGTTCGGAATATTTAGTTTGTGGTTGGGGTATGGGATAATTGGGGCTTATGTAGGAGGTTAAAACGAAGAAATGATGACTAGTTTTTGAGGCATTTGAAGATAGGTAGGGGGCTGAAAATTGTTAATCAAACGATTAATTAACAGGAAAGAACACTAATAAAAAAATGAAGTTTGTCTTTTACGAAACCTTTTATCAAAAAGACTTCCATAGCAATTGAACCATATGGAAGCCTTAAGCTAAATCCGTGCGATCATAAAAATCTGCGATTGCTCCTTTTGATTTGATGAACACGCAGCTAAAACAATTATTAATTTTTACCATTGCTTCTACCTTTTGTGTGATTCCTTCATCATTTTGATTTCTTTTTCATGCCTATCCTTAAGTAAAGCAATAGAGTATTCAATAGCATTAGGTGAATTTTCAAGCAAAGCAGTGTATTTTCTATTCAAGTACAATTTAATTGTCGCTATTTCCTTTTTTGTTGGTAATATGGGTGCGATAGGGATCGGTAAAGGTTCAGAGTATTGATCTAATTGAAAAATATATTCTAGCTTAACTCCAAATTCCTTTGATACAGAATCAGCATGAATATCATAAATCCCATTTTCATCAAAAGATACCCTATTAAAAATAATTCGAACAATTTTAAAAGGTCTCCTATCCTTTATTTGATAAATCATTTCCATCATGATTACAGTTTGTCCAGCTAATTCAGGCTTTGGAAACCTGCCGTTTTTAATTTTAGAAACTGGAATCTCATATATAGTTTCATCTAAGATACATATGTATTTAACAGACATGTTTATCATCACCCTTTTCAATGAGCCTGTAGTTTAATTAGTACGAACTTTAAAAATCACCGCAAAATAGATAGTTGTAAATAAACAGGGGGAAAATTAAGTTCGTCTTCGTAACATCTTTTTCAATAGTTCCGTCGTTCCCCCATCGTCCGGTAAAGCTTTGTCCCAATTTTTTCCGTAAAATAAATCGATTTGCCCGATCAACATATCTAACTCTATCCAGCGTTCGTCTATCATTAACGTAAAAATATGGGCTAACCGATTCACCATAAATTTATTAAGTTTTTTCATATCTGAATCTGTCAAACCTTTATTTGGATCTGCATGAATATCTTCTATTGGCCCATTCCTAAAAGCAAAATGTGTTATCGCTTTTGAAATCATAGAAATATTTTCTTTAGATAAGAGCTCATTTTTTGCTACAACATTCCATTCCTTGGCATGATCCGATTTTCCTGATAAATAATCATCGACCAAAGCATCTCTGATTGTTATTTCATTTTTCCTTCTGCGGTACGTAACTTTCGAAAGTTTTACATCAAATAATTCAGCTATCATGCGATCTGACTTTCCTTCATCAATAAACAAGATTCTTAGATCCCTGACTGACAATTTATCAAAGTCTAACTTCTTCCCATCTTTCCGTTTTTCAGAAAGTTCTTTATAAAGTCCCAAAAAGTTCCCCCTCCAACTAAAAAGATTTACTTTTCAATTATCGAATTAAATAATAATGGCTCAGGTGGTGACTATTCATTATAATAATATTCCCCTGGTAAGGCGAACATTCCTTTCGTAAGAATCGATAGTTCTAAATGCCATTACTGATCACCCTTTAAAACCATGAATCGGGAACGTACGCTCTATTATTCCTTTTACAAATTATTTTGTCAAACATATTTAATAAAACTCTTAATCAAGTCTAAAGTTTCTCGTCTTTAAATGTTGGGCCAAATCATTTCCACTAATAATACTAACTTTGTGTATTCCAAGTAGTTGTAAAACCTCTCTTTGCCAACCAACATTTTTTGTGAAAGTCGCAAACAAAACAAAAAAAGATTTGCTTTCACGAAATTTTTTCATGAGCAAATCCATAAACTTTATTTTATCGAGCCTATCTTTTGAAATTGGTGGTTCTTTACCCTTTTTGTATCCTATATAATTTTCAATTTTAATTTTACATTCTATCGCTTCACAATTTATGCTTGATATTGATGGGTAACTTTTATGATCTGAATATCCAATATCTAGATTATAATTCCATTCATTTCCTGTAAATTCATCACTTACCTTTTTTCCATCTATCCAAAAGGTTACCTCGCGCTGTTGATGGATATAGTTTCCTTTAATATTAAAAGGACCAGCCATATTTACAATATCTTCTGTAAATTCACCCCGAAAGTCCTTGAATTCCTTTTGGGTCATTGAATATAATTTGATAATTATTTGAAAAAACGACTGTAAATCTTCTTCATTTAAATGAGGATAATTTATTCTAAATTCATCAACATCATTTTCATAAAAAAAAGATGAACTAAATGATCCTAATGTATTGTAAGTTAATAAAACTTCATGGATTATTTCAAAAAATCCAATATCTTTTTCTATAAATTTTGCTAGCTGATGTATAATCTGCCCACCGTCAAACCTCAAAGGCTGTTTCCCTTTTATCTCAATCAGCATTTTCATCGCTCTTTTTTTTGGTTGCATCCGGAAAAAACCGATACATACCCATTATAAATGGTGGTAATCCCATCCTTCTTGTCATTTCAGCAACTAGTTCCCTAGCAAATGGCCATACATTAATTGGAATATTCTCTTTAGAGAAAATATCTAAGGCTTGGTTCACTGTTTCCTCGTCACTTTCTAATATATTAAGTCCTTCAGTACGATAGCGTAGTATGTAAACAAAACCCATTTCAAATACCTTTTGGTTTTCATTGTCTTGGTTAACAGCCTCAATATCAAAATTAACTACAGCGCCTAAATGAGTTGAATTAAAATATTCAATCCCAACCCCGACTCCAACTGAAGCATGAATGCCCTCAACCTTTTCCTCAGGCACATGACAATTCATTGTAAGCTCTTTAACATTTAAATCTTCTAATTCAACTGTTTTGATTAAATTGTTATAAAGCCCATTGTCCATTACAATCACCTTCCTCTAAAAAAATTAAAGAGACACCTTCGAGTGTCTCTTGCTTGACTTCTAGTTTAAGTTTTTCTTGAGATTCATATTTATTTGATACATAATCCTTCTTTTCCAAGATTAATCCCTGTCGTTCTAATCGAGTCTTTACCATAAAAGGAAGTTCTAAATGCCATTCAATCATCGACTCTTTATCTTCAATTGTAGTTAAATAGCTTAATTTGCGGCTTCCACGTTTTTTCAAAAGATCAATGCTTAATAAAAAATTATTAACGCTATCTTGATTAGGCTTTAGCTTTAAAGAACCAATTAAATTGTTTTTCATAGCCATCCCTTTAACACTATACCAGTCTTGTGCTTTATCAAGCATATAAGAAATATAACGATGATGACCGTCTTTTTCGAAAGATAGTTGTTGGTCCAACAGATGCAAGTTTGAAATAGACCATTTCCAAATGTCATCCAAACTTTCTTCAATTAAATGAGTAGATAAGTGGGAACGGGCTGGAATTTTGTACGAAGTTATAACTGTCATCACATTTTCAAATAGAAAATCTTTCGTTTGCATTCCAATCACCCTTTCTTCTAATCACTTTCAATACATCGTAAAAAAGTGTTTCCTATATAGGATACTACATTTTCCGGAAAATGTAAAAAACTTAGTTTTAATTATAGCCATATTTTTATGTAATATACGTGTCTACTACTTTAATTTAAAAGTGTTCTACCGACTTTTCAAAAGCTTTTTGTCAAAAATCCTTCAAGTGAGCTACCTTACCTCATAAGTTAAAAGAAGGTCCGCCTCCTGAGGTAAAATTATAACGATAAGCCGCCCCCAACCCTCTTCATCACTGCATCTTCCAATTCACCGAGCTTGTCCCGGGCGCTCTCCAATGACTCGCCTTTGACCGAAAAGTAGAATTTGCATTTGGGTTCGGTGCCGGAGGGGCGGACGCAGAACCAGGAGCCGTCTTCGAGGGTGTATTTTAGGACGTTTGCTTTTGGCAATTCAATTGTTGACTGTTCTCCGCTACTTAGATCTTTTCTTTCACTTATCGAATAGTCTTCTATGATTTTCACACGCAACCCGTTAACTTGTTCAGGGGGGTGTTCGCGTAAGTCGTTTAGAATGTGCTGAATTTTTTCAGCACCGGCTTTTCCTGCTAATGTGAGGGAGCGAATTGATTCTTTGTAATAGCCGTGCTTTTCGTACAGTTCGAGTAAGGCGTCATATAATGACTTCCATTGTGATTTGTAATAAGCCGCTACTTCTGTTGCAAAAACGGCTGCTTGGACGGCATCTTTGTCACGGACGAAGTCTCCGATGAGATAACCGTAACTTTCCTCATATCCGAATAAAAATGAATGCTCACCTGTTTGTTCAAATTCGTGAATTTTCTCTCCGATGAATTTGAAGCCTGTTAGCGTATCGAGTGTTTCCATGCCAAAATCTGATGCAATCGCCCGACCAATTTCGGAAGTGACGATTGTTTTCATGACGACACCGTTTTCGGGTAGCGTTCCACTTTTTAGTTTTTGTTCGAGTAAATAATGAAGCATAATCGCGCCGAGTTGATTTCCTGTCAGGAGAATATAGTGACCTTCAGGTCCCTTCACAGCGACACCGAGCCGATCAGCGTCTGGATCCGTGGCAAGTAAAATATCGGCTCCGACTTCGTTCCCTTTCTGAATGGCAAGTTCAAAAGCTTCGTATTCTTCTGGGTTCGGATACTGTACGGTAGAAAAGTTCGCATCAGGCTCTGCTTGTTCATCGACAAGGATGACATTCGTAAAGCCGAAGGCCGCAAGCCCATTCACGACATGCTCTTTTGCAGTTCCATGCAAGGGCGTAAACACAGCGGTAAGCGAACTGCCCTCAGATTTCATAATTCCCCGATTTAACTGAATCGACGTTAATTGATCGGTATACGCGCGTTCGATCGCATCTCCGATATAAACGAGTAAATTCTGCTTCACTAGTTCTTCTTCATCCGCAGCGTCTAGCGTAAATTCAATGTCACACCGTTGAATGTACGTTGTAATCGTTTCAGATGCTTCAAGTGCCAATTGACTTCCATCTTCCCCGTACACTTTCATTCCATTATATTGTGGTGGATTATGACTCGCCGTAATGACCACCCCAGCAAAAGCATGCAAATACCGCACAGCAAAAGATAACAACGGCGTCGGCTGCAATTTTTCAAACAAATACGCTTTTACCCCATGTTTTCCAACCGTCTTTGCAATCTCTAGCGCGAACTCTGGAGACATGTGTCGCGAATCATACGCAATCACGACACCCCGTTCCATCGCTTTTTTTCCTTGTTCAACAATATACATCGCGAGTCCTGTCGCTGCTTTTCTCACTGTATAGATGTTCATCCGGTTAATCCCAGGCCCGAGTTCCCCACGGATCCCACCCGTGCCAAACTCTAACTCTTTGAAAAATAACTCCTCAAGCATTTTCTGATCTTCTTTAACTTTTTCTAGCTCCATCCGTAACGGATCATCTCCGCTCAAATGGCTGAACCAATGGTCCGCTCTCTTTTTCCAAGCCAATTCATGCCACTCCCTTACAATCCATACGTTCTATTTCATCTCACTTGCGAGTAGTCTCTCCAATTCAACCCGTCGGTCTTCAAATCCGGGCTTTCCGAGCAATGCATACATATTATTTTTATACGCTTCAACACCAGGCTGATCGAACGGATTGACCCCTTGTAAATATCCACTCATCGCACATGCCTTCTTGAAAAAATAAACGAGATATCCGAACGTATACGCATCTATTGATGGGATCGTAATAACCAAGTTCGGCACCCCGCCGTTCGTATGGGCAACTAATGCCCCTTCCAATGATTTACTACCTACTTCATCAACCGTTTTGTCTGCGAGATAATTAAGCCCGTCCAAATTGTGTAAATCCTTTTCTATCGTCACATCAAGCTTCGGTTCTCGTACTTTAATCACTGTTTCAAAAAGGTTCCGCTGCCCTTCTTGAATATATTGCCCAAGCGAGTGGAGATCCGTCGGAAACGTAAGCGCAGCTGGAAAAATTCCTTTCCCTTCTTTCCCTTCACTCTCTCCGAAAAGCTGTTTCCACCATTCAGAAAAATACTTCATGCTCGGTTCATACGTAACGAGTGCCTCGATTGCTTTCCCTTGTTCATATAATAAATTCCGGATCACAGCATATTGATAGGCGAGATTCGTATCAAGGTTCGGAGTCGCAAAGGCTGATGCTGCATTCGTTGCACCGAATAGGACATCCCGGATATTAATTCCGCTAACAGCCATAGGCAGCAGGCCGACAGGGGTCAACACTGAATAACGACCACCAATATCATCTGGAATCGTGAACGTTACGTACCCTTTTTCATCAGCTAACGCTTTTAATGCGCCTTTTTCTTTGTCTGTTGTGACAACAATTCGTTTTCTTGCACCTTCTACACCATACCTCTTCTCAAGCAACGAACGAAAGATTCGAAAAGCAATCGCCGGCTCTGTTGTCGTTCCTGACTTCGAAATGACATTAATTGAAAAGTCATAGTGGCTCAGAAGGTCGATTAATTCAGCGATGTACGTAGAACTTAAATGATGCCCGACAAAAATAACGTGCGGAACATTCCACTTCTCCCGTGGAAGCAGATTCGTAAAATGATAATTCAGCATCTCAATCGCCGCTCGTGCCCCAAGGTAAGAACCCCCGACACCAATAACAAGAAGTACGTCACTATGGGCTTGAATCATATCGGCTGTTCGTTCAATCTGTTCAAGCTTAGCTTCTTGAATTTGAAAAGGATGATCAACCCACCCCGTATACTGGGCGTGTTCATTTTCTTCATTGTGTATATAATGATGGATGAGATCAACCGTCGACTGGAACTTGTTCACTTCAGCTTCCGTAACAAACGAATGCGCCAATGAATAATCAAATGATAAAGAACTCAACCCTTCACCTCCCAAAAATCTCATTAAAAAAAGCCCTCGTAAGAGGACGTTCAAAAACTATATCAATACACTAATCCCGACTAAATACATCACGCGTATACACTTTATCCTTCATTTCTTCCAGTTCCTCGGATAAGCGATTCGCAACGATGACATCGCTCAACCTCTTAAACTGTGAAAAGTCATGAATGACGCGCATGCCTTCGAATTCATTCCCGTCAATGTTTGGTTTATAGATGACAATGTTAGCATCGAGGCATATTAGTCGTCAGCACTTGATCAATGACCGGACAACTTTATGAAATAGGTCTGCTGAAGCATACGTAATTTAATGTGGTCAGCGTCTGTTAGCGGATTCGGAATCATCGTTCAATACGTGTCGCGATATCATCAATGTATGGTACTAGTTGTTCGCAAGATCACCGTTGTTAATAATGTGAATCAGCTTACCCGCTGCTAAAATAAGCTGTCTGTCTTATCGAGCTTGAAGGGCAAAAAGTAAACCAAAGGCCAAGTTATAGTAAATGCCTATGCTTGTATCTCTTGATAACATTTTGTAATTTTACATTGAATCCTAGATCAGCAGTTTTATTTACAACACGGTTTAGCTCTCTAAGATAATTCTTCCCTCTTACATCGTCGTAAATTAAAACCAGCAATCTTGATTGTGGCCTAGATACAGCAACATAGTGTAAATACCTATCATTATCACTCGAAAAATTAAAGTCATTTCCAACAATAATAACTTGTTCATATTCAAGTCCTTTTGATGAATGAATAGTAGATGTAGTATGTTTATATAAATGTTCATTGTAAGACGGTATGTATCTTTCATCATTAACCACTTCAAATAAAGTAGAAATTTCTCGTAACATTTGGTCATTAATGTCAGGATAATCTAGATAGCTATATAACATTAGACATGCTTCAATAAAATTATTTTCTTCATTTTTATTCTTACTAATCTTCTGCAAATGTCCCCTTATTTTATGAAACTCAAATGACTCAGGTAGTGGTATTTCCAAAAACACATCATGCTCATTGAATCTATCTTCTAATAAATAACATGCTAGTAACCTTGCAATCCAAACATGTTCACTTTCTAAATTAGAAAAGTCTAAAGGCGAAGGGGGTATATAAACAAAGTCCGCATCTTCTTCTGAAAGCATTTCACTCCATTGTTCAGCAGAATTATTACTATAATTTAAAAATGAACATCGAGAATCTTTATCCAACCATTTTGCTATAAATCTGACAGCCTGATCTTGATCAGTAAATCTATATGATTGTACCTCTGCATCAAATTCTACTGCCTGGAAATTATTTCTTACATCTTTCATAAAAATGTTAGAGTAGTTTTGAATAACTTTATTAGATCTAAAATTATGCCATAATTGAAAAGCATTGAATTCCTCATGTTCAATTAGATACTGAAATCCCTCGCTATGTGCACCTCTCCACCCATAAATTGATTGTTTTATATCTCCCACAACAAAAATTGGAACTTTTAAATCCTCACAAATATAGATAAACAAATTATGCATATCTACATCACTGTCTTGATATTCATCTATGTACAAACGAAAGTACTTTGCCCTAATGTATCTCCTTGCAGATTTTGATCTTTTAAGAATATCTAATGCTAATTGGAATGCAAAATTTTTATAATTTGTATCAAACTTACAAATATACCCACTAGTTCTTATTCTTTCTATACCAATTTCAAAAGATTCTATCCTGTTATCATCTGAAAAATTTTGTTTTATATCAGTTTTAAATTCTTCACCATATACATCATACATAAACGGTTGGATAATTTCAGTTAATACAAAGTTATCATTAGTACCAATAAATCCATCTTCATTAAAGCCAACTCTTTCTCGAATTTCTTGCGCAGCCTTCCTTGTGAAAGTAATTGCGGCAAATGTCTGATGATTAATCAAATTACTGACATCTTGATTGATTCTCATTACAGTAGTGTGGGTTTTGCCTGTGCCTGCACTAGCACTTACAACAACATTTCCATCTACATTGAGTATTTCCTCACGGATATCATTATCTATTGGGAGCATGACTCAACTAACTCCTTTAAACAATAAAACATTTCGTTCTTATATATTAAATTGCATTCCTCGGTCTCTAAAGCCAAACAAAGCTTTATCATATTAACTAACTTCGAACTTTGTAGATAGTCAATTGCACTTTTAGAACTATTATTTTCCTCTACTAATCTTTCCATTGCCAATGGAACAACCTCATAAAGATCATTTTCTAAATCAACTTTTGATAAAAATATATGCATTTTTTTTAATTTATCGATCTCATCTTTAAAGTCAACTTCAAATATTTCCCTTTGCAAACCCTTCTTATATTCTGCTACTTTTTCATATTCTGATATATCAATCTTATTTATATTCGGCTTTTTTTCCTTGCCTACTAATGTTAAGCAACGATTTAGACCCAACAGGTTACACTCCTGTTTTTCTCTATTAAGTTTTAAATCATTATCAGTTTTGACAATTACCTTAATCCCTAACTTTGTTAATACTTGATAATATTCTTTGAAATTAATGCCATCCACCTCTAAGATATACCCACCTAAACTCTCATATCTTTCACATTTCTCACTCAATATTCTTTCGAATAAAATCTTTTCAGATGGTCCTTCTACTAGTAATACAACATCCGCATATATGGCTTCTGCGAGACGTTGATTCAGCTTCTGCTTCAAGTTTATATACATTTTTGGAACAGTATATAAATGTGATTTCCCCGTTATTTTATCATCCTTAAACAACTTTATTAAATTTACATTATTCATTTGACTTACAATCAACGATGAATGGGTAGTCATGAATAAATGCTTAAAAATTTCATCAGTAAATAGCTGATAGGATAACGCAATCTGCATCGATCTATGTAAGTGATTCTCTAATTCTTCAATTAGAAAAACGTTTATTTTCTTCTCTTCCTTTTCCCTATTTTCAAGGGATAATAATGTATATGCCAGTATTTTCTTTCTACCATCGCCAGCTGTGGGATATGTTTCAGAGTCATCAATTAAAATATATGGAGTTAATTTCGAGTGTAGATTATTTAATTCAATTTCTGATTTTATCGAAAGATTCAAATCTTTCTCATCCCTATACTTTTTATATTCATCAACTAAATCTGCTTCAAATTTCTTAATAGTAGTCAAATCACTTACACTCTCATTAAGATTATTTATATGTTTATTTAGATCTTCCCTTTCCACCTCACTTAAACTTGTTTCTCCTCTAAGTATCTCTTTTGTATACCTTCTGAAAACGTTATCTAATTGGATAGACGAGTCTATATATACAACATTAAATAACCTATCTATCGAAAAATAAGACTGTCTACTAGGTATTTCCTCTAGTTTCGTCAAATGGGCACCCCAATACAATCTAGGTTCCCCTCTTAAATTTTCTCTATCATATGTTGATTTCAATTGAAAATATACTTCTTTTGCATTTGACGGAATTGCGCCTTTCATAGCTGTATATATCTTTTTATTGTCCTCATCATTCTCATCTTCAATATTCACAGTTAATGTTATCTGAATTTCAGATTTTATCTTCTTGTTATAAAAATCTGTATCTGAAAAACCGAACCTCCTGAAATCTCGATCAAGTAAAAATCTCAAGGCACATAAAAAATTAGTTTTACCAATATCGTTTAAACCGAATATAATATTTTTGTTTGTTAAATCTAATTCTATATCTTTAAAATTTCTAAATCCTTTAATATGTAATGAAGATAAGATCATGCTAATTTTGCCTCCTATAGTAAGTGTTTTCAATGCAAAAGTATATAATTTAAAAACTGTCGCCTGAAAAATTAGTATTACTCATAGTAGATAATGAGTAAATAGAAATCATTCTATAATTGACAATTCAACATTATTAAAATCTTTCTTGAATTTACAGTTTAAAGGCGGAAAATCACCAATATATAAGTTATAAAAATTTATTAACTAAAATGTTTGAATAGACTTTTTCAGCGTTCTCTATCGGAGTCTTTTGTGTTGGCGAAAGAAGGCTGTTTACCAGTATTACGAATTTCTAGTATCTTCTTCTTTAGTAATTATTCCTAATCCCGTATACTTAGCTAACTAGTTTACTGATTCTTTCTCAACGCTGTTTTATCTGTCAATTCCATTGCTTATCGATATCATACAGCCCCCCCCGACAAGTTTTGAACAACTTGACACTCAAAATAATAACAAACATTCCAAAATATCCCGATATAAAAACCCCTTGTGAGGACGATCAAAAACTTTATCAATACACTAATCCCGACTAAATACATCACGCGTATACACTTTATCCTTCACTTCCTGCAGTTCCTCTGATAAACGATTCGCAACGATGACATCACTCAACCTCTTAAACTGTGAAAAGTCATGAATGACACGCATGCCTTCGAAGTCATCCCCATCAATATTCGGTTCATAGATGGCTACTTCAATACCTTCGTCAAGCAGACGCTTCATGACCCCTTGAATGGCGGACTGTCTAAAGTTATCAGAATCTGTTTTCATCGTTAGTCGATATATGCCTACGATTTCCGGTTTTCGTTGTAAAATCATATCCGCAACATGAGCTTTTCTCGTTTCATTCGAATCAACAATCGCCTGGATGATGTCATTCGGGATCCCTGCATAGTTCGCAAGCAATTGCTTCGTATCCTTCGGCAAGCAGTACCCACCATATCCGAAGGAAGGGTTATTGTAATGATCACCAATACGCGGGTCAAGTCCGATCCCTTCAATAATTTGTTGACTGTCTAACCCGTTCACCTCAGCATACGTATCCAGCTCATTAAAAAAAGAAACACGCATCGCAAGATACGTATTCGCAAATAACTTAATCGCTTCCGCTTCCGTTGAATTAGTAAACAGCACGTCAATATTTTCTTTTAATGCTCCTTGTGCTAACAAATCGGCAAACACCTTAGCACGTTCCGATCGTTCTCCGACAATAATTCGTGACGGATACAAATTATCGTGCAACGCTTGGCCTTCACGTAAAAACTCCGGCGAAAATAGTATGTTCTCCGTCCCAAACTTTTCACTAACTTCCTTCGTATACCCAACAGGAATTGTGGACTTAATGACCATCGTAGCATTCGGATTAATCGTCAACACTTGATCAATAACCGTTTCCACGCTACTTGTATCAAAATAATTTTGTTCCGGTTCATAGTTTGTCGGAGTAGAAATGATGACAAATTTGGCATCTTCAAAGGCTTCATCAGGATCTGTCGTTGCCTTTAATTGTAATGGTTTCGTTGCTAAATACCGATCAAGCTCGGTATCTGCAATCGGAGACTTTTTATTATTAATCAAGTCGACTTTCTCTTGCATAATATCAAGTGCAACGACTTCATTATGTTGCGCAAGCAAAACAGCATTTGAAAGCCCGACATACCCCGTTCCTGCAACTGCAATTTTCATAGTTTGCACCTCCACTCATTTCACGTTGTAGTAATCAACATACCAATCAGCAAACTTCTGTAAGCCTTCTTCAATCGACGTACTCGGTTTAAACCCAACCGCTTCATACAATAAGTCTGTTGAAGCATACGTCGCTGGAACATCCCCCGGCTTAATCGGTTCAAAAATTTTCTCAAAGACAACCTCTCGACCTAGTGCGTTACTTAAAGCTTTTTCCAACGTTTCTATGAATACCATTAACTTCACTGGTGTGTTATTTCCAATGTTATACACTTTGTGTGGTACAGCATCTGTTGGTGGCTTCGAAACCAGGCGTTCAATCCCTGTCACAATATCATCGATGTACGTAAAGTCACGATACAAATCATTCTCAAAATCACCATCGTTAAAAATCCGAATCGGCTCACCAGCAAAATACTTATTCGCAAAACTAAAATAAGCCATATCCGGTCGACCCATCGGACCATACACTGTGAAAAAACGAAGGCCCGAAGCCGGAATGCCATACAAATGACTATACGTATGAGCCATCAACTCATTTGACTTCTTCGTTGAAGCATAAAGTGAAACCGGTTGATCAACAAAATCCGTTTCCTCAAATGGCACTTTCTCATTCGCCCCATACACCGAACTCGACGACGCATAAATCAAATGTTCCACAGGATAATGACGACAAGCTTCTAAAATATTAAAAAAGCCAACAACATTGCTTTGAATGTACACATCTGGGTTATCAATTGAATATCGAACTCCCGCTTGTGCAGCTAGATTCA
>DKGO01000133.1:0-14757 GCA_002453315.1 Caryophanales bacterium UBA6768
CTCTTCGATTTTAATTATAACAGATGATTGTGTAGCGAAATTTTATTTACAAGGGGTTAAACAGGCCTTACAAAATAATACTGTATTTCAGTCGGTTATTCCACATGGGGAATCCTCTAAATCAATCGAAACCTATTACGACTTACAGTCGGAAGCGATAAAATATGGTTTAGATCGACAATCACTTATTATTGCCTTAGGAGGCGGTGTTGTTGGTGATTTGGCAGGGTTTGTTGCCGCCACATATATGCGCAGTATTGATTATATTCAAGTACCGACAACGATTTTAGCACATGATAGTAGTGTTGGTGGTAAAGTTGCGATTAATCATGAATTAGGCAAAAATATGATAGGTAATTTTTATGCTCCACGTGCTGTCATTTACGATGTAACTACATTAAACACTTTACCTATCCATGAAGTTCGTTCAGGTTATGCCGAAATAATGAAGGAAGCATTAATTGCTAATGAGGATTTATATCACCAATTGTTAAAAGTAAATGTTGCCAGTCTATCAAAAAGTGAATTACAGAATCATTTATTTGCAGCAATTAATATAAAGGCTACGATAGTCGAACGTGACGAGCGGGAGTCCTCCGTTAGGAAGTTTTTAAATTTAGGTCATACATTTGCCCACGCATTAGAAGCCGAATTAGGTTACGGGAAAATAACCCATGGGGAGGCAGTAGCCATAGGCTTATTGTTTGCTTTAAAAGTAAGTGAACAACAGTTAAATGTTCGGCTTCCTTATCGGGAATTGAAACAATGGCTAGTGCAAAATGATTACCCATTACGATGGGATGTTCCAATTCAGTCAATTATTAACCTAATGAAATTAGATAAAAAAGCACAAAAAAGTCACATTCAAATGGTGTTAATGTTTCGTATCGGGCGATTGACGACAATAGAAATAGATGATGATGATATATTCATGTTATTAGAACAATTTAAAAAGGAGTTGGAACTTGATGATGCGGGGGTTTAGAGGGGCAACAACGGTTTTAAAAAATGATGAAAAAGAAATTGTCCAAGAAACAAAAGAATTAGTCGAGGAAATGATCCTAGTAAATCAAATAGAATCGTCAGCTATTTCACATGTACTTTTTTCCGTGACGAACGATTTAAATGCAACATTTCCCGCAAAAGTTTCCCGTTTAATTGATGGATGGAAATATGTCCCTGTCATGTGTATGAGAGAAATAGATGTGCCAAATAGTTTGAAAAAATGTATTCGGGTAATGCTTTTAGCTGAGACGGAGTTATCGCAAAATGAAGTCCAACATATTTTTTTAAATAAAGCTGTTCAATTAAGACCAGATTTAAATTCTTAATGGGGATGAAGTCGATGTATGGTAAAAAAATATTACAATCATTGTTTGCTTATAAACAAGGAATGCAAATTGAAGATGTAAAAAAGGAATATGGATTAAGTGAAATAGTGAAATTATCATCCAATGAAAACCCTTATGGCCATTCAGAACTTGTTGATGAGATTTTTGCTAAAAAGGACTTTGAAATATATCCGGATGGATATGGTTATTATTTAAGGAAATCGATGGCAAATAAATTACAAGTTCACCCGGATCAACTAGTATTTGGGGCAGGTTCAGATGAATTGATTACATGCATTTGTCGTGCATTTTTACATGAAGGTACTAATACAGTTATGGCAACCCCAACTTTTTCACAATATCGTCACCATTCATTAGTAGAGGGTGCGGATTTAATAGAAATTCCAACAATTAATGGGGAGCACTCATTAAAAGAAATGGCTCAATCGATTGATGGACAAACAAAAGTAGTTTGGTTATGTCGACCAGATAATCCAACTGGCACAATATTTTCCGAAGATGCATTTGCACAATTTATGAATGGATGTCCCGAAGAAGTTATCGTTGTTCTTGATGAGGCTTATTATGAATATATGGATAAAACTGATCAATTCGATTTAGACAAGTTATTAAAAAGATACCCTAATATCATTATTTTAAGGACATTTTCTAAAATATATGGTTTAGCTGGTTTGCGAATTGGCTATGGTGTGATGAGTGAGGGGCTTGCCCATTTACTAAATGTTGTTAGGGGACCATTTAATACATCCACGATTGCTCAAAGGGCAGCCATGGCTGCAATGGAAGATGATGCCTTTATTGAACGATGTCAAATTAAAAACCGTAAAGTATTAAAATCTTTTCAACAATTTTTACAATCGATCGGTTGGGAATATTATGATACACATACGAACTTTCTATTAGTTACCACTCCAATTAAGGCAGATGATTTTACGAAGTATTTATTAAGTAAAGGATTTATTGTTCGATCTGGTGATGCTTTAGGATATCCGAATACCGTTCGGATTACAATTGGAAAAGAAAAAGAGATGGAATTATTAAAAGAAATCATTAAGCAATTTCAACAAGATATGGTAGATGAGGGGAATATATGAAAAAAACAGTATTAATAGCCGGTTTAGGACTAATAGGAGGTTCCATAGCAAAGGCTATTATTTCAACAAACCAGTATCATGTTGTAGGTTATGATATTGATCAAGGCACATTGGATTATGCATTAAATGAACACATTATTGATGAAGCGGCGAAAGATTTTTCTAATGCCGTAAAAGGGTCATCGATAGTGTTTTTGGCTACCCCTATTTCAGACACTATTTCCTTATTGGAGAAAATGAATCATATTTCACTTTCTCGTGATGTCATCGTTTCAGATGTTAGTTCTGTCAAAGGTTCGATTATGGAAGTGGCTAAAAATATGACGAATGACCGAATTGTTTTTATTGGTGGCCATCCAATGGCAGGGTCACATAAAACAGGCATTGAAGCTTCCCGTAGTCATTTATTTGAAAATGCGATGTATATTTTAATGCCAACCGAAAACTGCCAAGATGAATATGTTGCAATGTTAAAAGAAGCATTAAAAGTAACTAAATGTACTTTCTTAATATTAGCACCTGATGAACATGATGAGATGACGAGTGTTGTCTCGCATTTTCCCCATTTAATTGCCGCCTCACTTGTCCACCAAGCAAAAAAATGGGAACAAGTTCATCACTACTTACCTGAGTTAGCGGCGGGTGGTTTCCGTGATATTACTAGAATAGCATCAAGCAACCCTAAAATGTGGCAAGATATTTTTGCACATAATGGTAATAAATTATCACAATTGCTCCAAGACTGGATTTACGAAATGGTGACATTAAAAGAATTTTTAGACAAAGATAATCGAGAGGCAATGAATCAATATTTAGAACAAGCGAAACATTATCGGGATGGATTAGGTGATAAAAAGGTTGGTGGTGCTTTACCCGCCTTTTATGATTTATTTGTTGATATTAAAGACCAACCAGGGGCTATTGCCTCTGTCGCACAATTATTAGCAGATGAGTCGATTAGTTTACGAAATATTCGGATTTTGGAAATTAGAGATGGGATTAGTGGTGCATTACGATTAAGTGTGACAAATAAGTCCGATCAGGAAAAAGCATATCAATTATTAACCTCCAAAGAATATGAAGTTACAATATCAAAATAATTATAATGGTCAAAGGACTGACGATAATGAATAACACAACCTTTAAACCAACCAAAAAGGGTTTGCAAGGAAAACTTATGATACCTGGGGATAAATCTATATCTCACCGGTCCATTATGCTTGGGGCACTTGCTGAAGGGAAGATGGCAATACAAAATTTTTTACCCGGTGAAGACTGTTTACATACAATTAACATATTCCGTCAATTTGGTGTTTCGATTGAACAGGAAGGTACAGATGTGACGATTACTAGCCCTGGTGTCCATTCATTTAAGGAACCAACAGTGCCATTATACTTTGGTAATTCCGGAACGACTGCTAGGCTAATGCTTGGCATTTTGTCAGCATTACCATTTCACACTCTTATTTATGGTGATCCACATTTAACAATTAGACCGATGGACCGTGTTGTGACACCATTATCATCTATGGGAGCTAAAATTGATGGACGTGAAGAAGGAAAGTTTTTACCGATTGCAGTAAGAGGGAGTACTTTACAAGGGATAACCTATGAAATGCCTGTAAAAAGTGCACAAGTAAAATCCGCCATATTGTTGGCGGGATTATTTGCCAACGGGAAAACGACAGTGATTGAACAAACGAAAACGAGAAACCATACGGAAAATATGTTGGCTGCTTTTGGCGCACATATTTCAGTTAATGGAAATGAAATAACGATTACAAATCAACATCAATTAAAACAGAAAAATATTACCGTCCCGGGTGACATTTCATCTGCGGCATTTTTTCTCGTAGCGGCGGCAATTGTACCTGGTAGTATTTTAACATTAAAAAATGTAGGTCTTAATGATACAAGAACCGGTATTATTGATGTTTTGCAAAAAATGAATGCCAATATATCGATTGAAAATATTGAAATAAGTGGTGGGGAAAAATTAGGGGATATTACTGTATCTTATTCTCACTTAACGTCAACAATGATTGAAGGGGATAGTATTCCACGGCTTATTGATGAAATTCCTATTATTGCGTTACTAGCAACGCAAGCAAATGGTACAACAATTATTAAGGATGCAGAAGAATTAAGGGTGAAGGAAACAGACCGAATTAATGCGGTAGTGACAAATTTGAAAATGTTAGGTGCAAATATTGAAGAAACTAAAGATGGCATGGTAATTCAGGGAAAAACGGATTTAAAGGGTGGAAAATTGTTAAGTTATAGTGATCATCGAATGGCAATGATGGCCGTTATCGCTACATTTATTTGTACTGAAAAAGTTATGATAGATGACGTATCGTCCATTGCTGTTTCTTATCCTAATTTTTTTAATGATGTAAGGGTTGTATTAGGGATTGACTAATGTTTAATAGAAAGGTATTGTCACATGGATATGTTAACTGATGCAATGCGAATGTTTGAACAAGGTCGTACAAACGATGCGATTAAGTTGTTGCAAAAATGTCAAAATAATGCAAATGATGAAGAGATGTATACAATTGCTACATTATATCGTGACTATGGTTTTTTTGAAGAAGCGATTAAATTGTTAGAATTGCTGTTAAAAAAATACCCTACTGAAGGGCAAATTATTGTAACTTTAGCAGCATTATACATTGAATTAGAACAAGATGATTTAGCTGTTCATTTACTAGACCAAATAGTGGATACAGATGATTTTTATGGTCAATCATTGTTATTGTTGGCAGATATTTATCAATCACAAGGGCTTTTTGAGGTGTCAGAGCATAAATTATTAGAAGCGAAAGAAAAAATGCCTAATGAAGTAATAGTTGACTTTGCTTTAGGTGAATTGCTTTTTTCAATTGGTCAATATCAACGTGCAATCCCATTTTACGAAAAGGCTGTGAAAGAAGAAAAAGAAATTAATGGAGTGCTGATCCATGAGCGTCTTGCTGAAAGTTATGCCTCATTAGGCCATTATGAACAATCATATGCTTTGTATGAGGAGTTGAAATCTGAACAACCCGATATTTTGTTTAAGCATGGTATTGTTGCTAGACAAATAAAAAGAAATGACATTGCAATAAGAGTTTGGGAAAAATTAAAAGAAATTGATCCACATTACTATACCGTTTATGAAGAATTATCACAAACGATGTTAGATGAAGGTATGATCAAAGAGGCTTATGACGTTGTCCAAGAGGGTCTTTCTTATGATGAGTTTAATAAGGCAATCTTTTTGTTAGGGGGAAAATTAGCCATTCAATTAGATAAGGTTGATGAGGCTATCACATTATTAACCGAAGCTATTGCATTGGATAACGATTATAAAGAGGCAATTATTATGTTGTTAACACTATTTAAAGCCGAAAATCACCATGATAAAATAATCCAATTACTAACAGATTTAAAACAATCAGGTAGTGAGGACCCCCAATATGATTGGGAATTAGCAAAGGCATATGAGGAAGAAGAGCAATATGGTGCTGCATTAAAGGCGTATGAGGAGGCACATATGTTTCTAGCCCATGATAGTGAATTCCTACGTAGCTATGGCTATTTTCTCTTAGAGGATGGGCAAATTGAAAAAGCATCAGCTATTTTTAAAAAGTATCAAAATATTGAACCCTATGATGAAGAAATTAATGATTTGATAGAACGTATTAATCTTTCGAATGAATCTTAAAAATATGTTATGATAAACGCATATCTTGTTACTATTATCTTCATAATATATTGTACGTTACGAAAGGACGACATGAATGAAGTGGCAAAAAGATGACGTTAAAAAATATATAGATGCAAAAGAGTTTGTTGATACCATTCTTATCCCATTATTCCCTTTTCAACTTTCTAATGATAAACAATTAACTAAAGATGCATTTTTACGTCAAGCATTACTTATTTATGCAAATGAAACAGAAAAAGAATTGAGTGGGCGTGTTTTTTTAATCCCTGAATATAGCTATTTGAAATCAGAAATGTTAAAAGACGAGGTTTCTCGTTTAAATAAATGGGTAGAAGATATAAAACAACAACCATTTCAGAAAATCTTTTTTCTCACTTTTGATATGAATTGGAAAAAAGTTGAATCAACGTTGGAAGGACATTTAATTTGGTTACCAGGGGTAAGTAGTGGTGATTTACAAGCTAAAGAAGTGGTATCGATGGTTCAAAATCAAGTGATACAGATTAGTGAATTAATAAAGTCATATTGGTAAAATTATAACAGTGTATTTTAATATTAATTAATTTCAAAATCTTTGTTACAAAACATATTATTAATTGACCCACTCATCAGTTTAAGCTATTATTGAAGTGTCTTAGTATTATTTTAATGTAAAATTTTTTGTATAAGCGTGTTCAAGAGAGGGGGAAAACAATGAGCGAAAAAGATCAAGTTTCACGTCGTCAATTTTTAAACTATTCCTTAATGGGTTTAGGTGGATTTATGGCGGCTGGAATGCTCATGCCGATGGCTAGAATGGCAGTTGATCCTGTTTTAGCACAAAAGGATCGATTAGGGGATTTAACGAATGTTAGTCTTTCTGTCGATGATATAACAGACGAGCCACAACGTGTTGACTGGGAAGTTGATCAAGTGGACGGCTGGGTAGAAAGTAAAGTAAAAAGAACGGCATGGGTATTTAAAGATGATGAAGGAAATATACAAGCATTTTCCCCAAAATGTAAACATTTAGGGTGTTTCGTTTCATGGGAAGGTAGTTCCGATTATCCAAATGAATTTTTCTGTCCATGTCATAATGGTCGTTATTACAAAGATGGTACAAATGTTCCACATACACCACCTTTAGCACCATTAGATGTGTATGAACATAAAGTTGATAATGGTATGTTATATCTTGGTGATGCTGTACCAAGAGGGGGGGCATAAATAGGATATGATTCAAAAAATTTACGATTGGATTGATGAACGAGTAGATGTGACCCCGATTTGGCGTGACATTGCGGATCATGAAGTTCCCGAACATGTGAATCCTGCATATCATTTTTCTGCCTTTGTTTATTGTTTTGGAGGGTTAACATTTTTCGTCGTTGTCATTCAAGTGTTATCAGGAATGTTTCTATCGATGTATTATGTAGGTGACATAGAAAATGCATGGCGTTCTGTTTATTATTTACAGAGTCAAGTAGCCCATGGTCAAATTGTACGGGGAATGCACCATTGGGGAGCAAGTGTTGTCATCGTGATGTTATTGTTACATACGATGCGGGTGTTTTTCCAAGGGGCGTATAAGAAACCGCGTGAATTAAACTGGATGGTTGGAGTATTAATTTTCTTTGTCATGCTCGGGCTAGGGTTTACAGGTTACTTATTACCTTGGGATAACAAAGCATTTTTTGCTACACAAGTAGGTCTGGAAATTGCTGAGCAAGTACCATTCATTGGTGTCCAATTGAAAACATTATTAGCTGGTGATCCTACAATAGTTGGAGCACAAACATTAACGCGATTTTTCGCAATTCATGTGTTCTTTTTACCAGCTGCATTATTTGCATTACTTGGGGTACACTTTATTTTAATCCGGAGACAAGGTATTGCAGGACCACTATAAAAAGGAGGGTAAGCTGTGAAAAGAGGTAAAGGTATGCGTTTTGTAGGTGATTCTCGTATCAATTTAGAAAGATCACCTAATATACCAAAAGATTATTCCGAATATCCTGGAAGAACAGAAGCATTTTGGCCTAACTTTTTATTAAAAGAGTGGTTAGTAGGATCTGTGTTTTTAATCGGTTTCCTTACTGTCACTGTTGTATCTCCACCACCTTTAGAAGGTTTAGCAGATCCAACAAATGCAGCCTATCTTCCATTACCAGATTGGTATTTCTTGTTTTTATACCAATTATTAAAGTATGATTTTGCTAGTCAGCAATATATTCTATTTGGAATTTTAATTATTCCTGGATTGGCTTTTGGTGGACTATTTTTAGCACCATTTCTTGATAATGGGCCGGGAAGAAGACCCCCACAACGTCCAATAGCTGTTGCAATGATGATTTTAGGGCTAGCTTCAGTTATGTGGCTAACTTACGAATCAGCAGCAAATGTTAATTGGGAAGAGCTAGCTGAGGAAAATCAACCGATTCATCCTGACCATGCTCCATTTGATATGAGTGATCCAGGGTATGAAATTTATGAAAATAGTTGTTTATCATGTCACGGTGAAACGTTAGAAGGTAATTCAGCCCCAGCATTAATAGGTATTGATTATGATGCGGATGAATTAGCAGAAATTGCAGTAGATGGTATTGGTGACATGCCTCCAAATTTGTTTAATGGTTCAGATGAGGAATTGGAACAACTAGTTGATTTTATTTTATCAGTTAATGAAGACGCTGATTAATAGTAATGTGAATTTTAAAGACATCTTTACCAGTTTGTAGGTAAAGGTGTCTTTTTTCGTAAAGGGGGATATGCCTTTGAAGATCCGGTATATCTTAATTCATAAACATTTCTTGCTATTATTATTCATTATTAATTTGTTTGGAACTATTTATGGGTATTATTGGTATAAAAGCCAATTGGTCATTACACCAGTTCAATTTATCCCTTTTGTTCCGGATAGTCCTACAGCAAGTTTGTTTTTTACAATCTTTTTAGGTTTTTTTATTTTTGGTCGACATGTCCCATATATAGAGGCTTTAGCAATCACCTCTTTATTTAAGTATGGTACCTGGGCAGTTGCGATGAACTTGTTAACGCTTTTCATTGATGGATCACTTCGTTGGGAGGGATATATGTTAATGGCTTCTCATGGGGGGATGGCAATTCAAGGATTGTTATATGCACCCCATTATAAAATAAAATTACGGCATTTAACTGTTGCTAGTATATTTTTGTTGCATAATGAAATCATCGATTATGTGTTTGAAATGATGCCAATATACTCTTCCCTATCATATTATATGAAGGAAATTGGTTATTTTACTTTTTGGTTATCTATTTTAACGATTATTATTTGTTATCAATTAACCATTAAAAATACTAAACATCATTGATAGTAATATTCTAGTCTTTCACGTATTTTTTTAATACGGGGACCTGATGAATGCATAGACTATTTTTCAAATCATATATATACATTATATGATAGATGTCATTGGAGTGGTTTTTATGCAATTTCTATATATAGGTCATCTTTTTTTTATATTTTTATATCAATCATATGCCTTCTTTCAGACAATTTATGAAATGACATTAGGCATTTCCTTTATTTCATTAGTACTGTTAATAAGTGGAATTATTGTTATTACATTAAGTTACGTGGCGTGGAGAAAGTATAAGGGACAGCAAAAACTAAAAAAAGTGTCTAATCAAATCAAAAAGCGTTCAGGTAGTTAAAATTGACTTTTGAATGAAATTTGACTATTATTGACTATAGGTAAAAAAATTACATTTGTCGGAGGAAAGATGTAAATGAGTTTAGGAGCCTACTTAATTTATTTTGCAATATTATTGATTGTTCCGCTTTGGGCGCAATCTAGAGTGAAAAGTACGTACAATAAATATTCACGTATACCTACTTCAACTCAGCTGACAGGGGCACAGGTAGCCCGGCAAATTTTAGATGAAAATGGTTTATCCGATGTAACTATCGAAGAGGTAAAAGGTGTTTTATCTGATCATTATGATCCGCGAAAAAGAGTTGTTCGTTTGTCAAGTGGCAATTTTCATGGACGTTCAATGGCTGCCACAGCAGTAGCGGCTCATGAGGTAGGACATGCCATTCAACATGCTGAAAAATATTTATATTTAAATTTTAGAACGACATTGCTTCCGGCAGCTAGTTTCGGATCGGGAAGTGCCTTTTATATCATTTTTGCAGGACTAATATTTGATATGTCTGGTTTATTGTTACTTGGGATTATTTTTATGTCCTTTGCCGTATTATTTCAACTTGTTACATTACCAGTTGAATTTAATGCTTCAAGTCGAGCAATGACGCAATTAGTTTCTATCGGAATTATACAAAATAATGAAGAGAGAGAAACGAAAAAAGTATTGGATGCAGCAGCATTAACTTATGTTGCAGCAGCGTTGGTGGCTGTCGCTGAATTGTTAAGATTCGTTCTTATATTTTTAGGTAGGGATTAAAATTGTAAAATTATAAAAGGATTGATTGCTGTATGAAATTCAATACATGCTAATCAATCCTTTTTTCACTTTTGTAGGTCACGAAATTATTCAAAATTTACTATCAAATACATTAGCATTTAATCATAACACTACCATTCGAGAGTGTTTTCTTCCAAAGTAAGAGTTAACTTTTTATTCAAGGGAAACAACCTTACAACAGGGTTTTTACATATGTAAGGGTTGTTTATTTCTATCTAGCGTAAAACCTTCGCCTAAAACTTCATGTACAGTACTTACAGCAGCAAATGCGTATGGATCAATGTCATTTATTATATTTTTTAAGCGAATAATTTCATTTTTAGCAACGATACAGTAAATGACATGTTGATCCTCACCCGTAAAATTACCTTTACCATTTAAAATCGTTACACCACGATCCATTTTTTCATTTATATCATTGGCAATTTGTTTATGCTGTTTTGAAATGATAGTAATCCCTCGAGCAGAATAGGCACCTTCTTGGATAAAATCAATCACTCTTGCCCCGATATAGACAACGACAAGTGTATACATTCCTTCTACGATTTTTAAATAGGCAATAATCGATGTTGCAATGACGAGGAAATCAAACATAAATAGTGTCTTTCCCATACTCCAACCAACATATTTGTTGACGATACGGGCGATAATGTCTACACCACCAGTTGTTCCACCGTATCGAAAGGTAATACCTAAACCTACACCAACTAAAACACCGGCATATAGTGCTGCTAATGTCATATCTGATTGTAGAGCTAATTCAATCGGTCTAATTTGAAATAAATATAAAAAGATAGAAATACCAACTGTACCGACAATTGTATAATAAAATGTAGTTCTACTTAAAAATTTCCAACCTACAAAGAAAATAGGAATGTTAATAATTAAATTCGTTATTGCCGGGTCCCAGTCCCATAAGAAATATAGTAGTAATGTGATTCCGGTGACTCCACCTTCACCAAGATTATTTTGCATGTTGAAATGAACAATTCCAAATGAGGCAATAGCACTACCTAGTAAAATAAAAATAATATTTTTCACCTTTAATTGTTTCACAATAGTCCCTCCTTATAAATCACCTAAATGATTATAGTATACACGATTATACAATACAATTTATTCATTTTAATAACCGACAAATAGGCGATAATATTTGTCAAATCTATGTCTTTTAGCTAACATTAAAGGGAAAGACGTAAGTGAGGCGTTTAAATGAATAATCAAAAAAATTATACAACAAAAGAAATTGAACAAAAAGTTGATCAATATATTTCTCAGTTTAAAGAAGGTTATTTTCCCCCTTTAGCTTTAATTGCAAGATTAGCAGAGGAAGTGGGAGAACTATCAAGAGAAGTCAATCATTTATATGGTGTAAAACCAAAAAAACCAACTGAAGTCGAAAAAACGATAGAAGAGGAAATTGGTGATATTGTTTTTGTTTTAGCCTGTTTAACAAATTCTTTAAATTTAGATTTATCCAGTGCCTTTCAAACGACAATGACAAAATTTGAAACGAGAGATAAAGATCGTTGGACACGAAAGGAATAAATATGGAGGGTGTATGTCCATGACAATTAAAATTGTTTTAGGTGGTCCCCGTGGCAACATGGGAAAAGAAGCAATAAAAATGATTGAACAAGAATCACAATTTTCACTAGTGGGATGTCTCGTCCGTACGTTAAATGATCAAAAAGCAATTGAAGAGATTCAATCCCTTTTCAATGATAAAATAAATATATATGATGATGCAAATACATGTTTTCAAAACGAAAAGCCCGACGTATATATTGATTTGACAGTTGCAGATTCTGCCTTTCGCCATTCTGAAATAGCACTACATCAACAAATAAGAGTTGTTATAGGAACATCTGGTTTATCAGCTGATCAAGTAGGGAAACTATCGACAATTTCTGAAAAAGAAAAAGTTGGTTGTATTATTGCCCCCAATTTTGCATTAGGATCAATATTAATGATGTTGTTTTCACAAAAGGCAGCCAAGTTTTTCCCGGATGTTGAAATAATTGAAAAACATCATGATGGTAAAATTGATGCTCCATCGGGTACAGCGATGAAAACTGTTGAAATGATGAAAGAAACGCGGAAAAACAAGCAACAAGGCCATCCTAATGAGCATGAAATTTTACAAGGCGCTCGTGGTGCTGATTTTGATGGGATGAAAATTCATAGTATGCGATTACCGGGTCTTGTTGCACATCAGGAAGTTGTATTTGGAAGTGAAAGCCAATTATTATCAATCAAACATGATGCTTTTGATCGCAAGGCATACATGGAAGGATTGCGGTTTTCTGTATTTGAAGTAATGAAGATTGAAAAACTTATTTACGGTTTAGAACATGTTATTGAATTTGATTAACTATTTATAATATTAGGGTCGGTAAAAAATTATGTTGTAAAGGATGAAATGAATGATTAATGGTATAGGGTGCCTAAAAACAGTCACAACCTAGGACTGTGCGTAAATACTCATCCTACCGAAAAAAACATTTATAGCCAATTCCAACCTTGGAACCGTCGTGTTTGACGTGGGGCTTGCACCAATGATCTAGGGTAGCTGAATTAAGCCCCTAGTTATATGAGTACCAAAGGGCATTATAGTTGGTGAAAATTATTTGGAGCGAAGAAAGTAGAGGGAATTCTTGCATGAAGAAAATTGGCATTACTTGCTATCCAACGATTGGTGGTTCGGGAATTATAGCCACGGAATTAGGAAAGATGTTGGCCACAAAAGGCTTTGAAGTTCATTTTATATCATCGAATTTTCCGGTAAGACTTGAATGTACTGATACGAATATATTTTATCATGAAGTAGAAATAACGGATTATCCAGTATTTCAATATCCACCATATGATTTATCATTAGCGGCAAAAATGGCAGAAGTTATCGATCGTGAAGGGTTAGATATTTTACATGTCCATTATGCGATGCCACATGCAATAAGTGCGATTTTAGCAAAGCAAATTGCCGTGAACGATGTTAAAATAGTAACGACTTTACACGGTACAGATATCACTGTCTTAGGCTATGATAAAGTGTTTAAACGAATGATTGCTTTTGGCATAGAAAATTCAGATGCAGTAACAGCTGTTTCCCAATCATTAGTTAATCGTACGAAAGAATTACTTCATGTTAAAAAGGATATAAACGTTATTTATAATTTTGTTAATGAAAAAGAGTATTTTAAAAAAGAAGTATCTGATTTAAAATTAAAGTATAACGTACAATCTGATGAAAAGGTTATTATTCATATTTCTAACTTTAGAAAAGTGAAACGTATTGAGGATGTTATTAAAACTTTTGTGAAAATTCATCAAAAAATAAAAAGTAAATTATTCTTAGTCGGTGATGGTCCTGAATTATCGACGGTAATTGATTTAGTTTCCTCATTTGGGATAAACGAAGATGTCATATTTTTAGGCAAACAAAAAAGCATTAGTGAATTATTATCGATTTCGGATATTAAATTGCTTATGTCGGAACAGGAAAGCTTTGGATTAGTGTTGTTAGAAGCAATGGCATGTGAAGTTGCAACGATTGGGACAAATGTCGGCGGTATTCCTGAAGTAATTAAACACGGGGAAACTGGTTATATTGTTGAACTAGGAGATATTAACCAAGCAGCAACATGTGCGATTAACTTGTTGACAAATGAATCATTATTAAAAAACTTATCCTTAAATGCATATAACCGGGCTAAAAATATCTTTCATTCCCAAGTAATTGTCGACGAATATGTCCAACTATATGAAAAAGTGTTAAATGAAAAGTAGGAGTTATTATGTTAAGTGACCCTTTTATAAAAGCAATGCCAATTATTCATACTTTGGAAAATGCAGGATATGAAGCCTATTTTGTAGGTGGATGTGTGCGTGATTGTTTGCTTCAACGGAAAATAAAAGATATTGATATTGCAACATCAGCATGCCCGCAAATTGTGCAAACTCTTTTTCATAAAGTCATTCCTACAGGTATTAGACATGGAACTGTGACAGTTAGACATGAAAATGAATCATACGAAATAACAACTTATCGTATAGAGCAAAGGTATACGAATCAGCGGCATCCAGATGGGGTAGAATTTATTCGCAATATAGAGGAAGATTTAAAGCGAAGGGATTTTACAATCAATGC
>DKGO01000133.1:14914-15981 GCA_002453315.1 Caryophanales bacterium UBA6768
AAGGGATTTTACAATCAATGCCTTTGCAATGGATAAGGATGGTCAGATCATCGATTTATTTCATGGTAAAGAAGATATTAGGCAACGAATCATTAGAACAGTCGGTAATGCAAGAGACCGATTTATGGAAGATCCATTAAGAATGATTAGGGCACTTCGGTTTACAAGCCAGTTAGGATTTTTTATTGAAGAACGAACTGAATCCGAGATGAAGTTGTTAAATGAAGAAATTGAATCAATAGCAATAGAGAGAATTAAAGATGAAATGGAACAGTTTTTTAAAGGGGAGTATGTGGATAAAGGCCTTCAGTATTTAATAAAAACAGACATATTTAAACATTTACCAGTTTTTAAAAGTCACTTTCATCTGATTGATCATATTCCTAAGCCATTATCAGCCTTCCATTCATTTTCGGAATTTATTGCCATGATGCATTATCTTGATCGGAATATTTCTATTGAATCGTGGTCAACACAGTGGAAATGTTCAAATAAAGCAAAAAACATAGCAAGAAATATATATCATGCATTAATTGAATTTGAAGAAAACGGAATAAACCCATGGCTTGTATATGGTTTAGATAAGAGTAATTTCGAAGATTTTATTCATTTAACTAAATTATTAAATATGAAAATTATAACATCGAAAGAAGAATTAACGAATCTACATCACCAATTATTAGTGAAAAGTAGATCCGAAATTGAGATAAAAGGTGATGATTTACTTGCATTATTTCCTAATTATAAAAAAGGCCCCTGGATTCAACAAACATTGTTAAAAATAGAAAGAAAAATCGTCCTGGGTAAGTTATCCAACAATAAAAATCAACTAAAGGAATGGGTTTTATGTCATCCACCCGCAGTAAATTAATTGAATTATTATCAAAGAATCAACACCAATACATTTCTGGACAACACTTATCAAATAGTTTGAAAATTTCAAGAAGTGCTATATGGAAACATATGAATGAATTAAAAAAAGATGGTTATGACATTGAAGGTGTAACTAGAAAAGGTTATCGTATCGTATCATTTCCGGAAAAGGTTAGTGAAAACACAATTCAGTG
>DKGO01000029.1 GCA_002453315.1 Caryophanales bacterium UBA6768
AAATCACGAATTTCACCAACCATGACGATATCGGGATCCTGCCTTAAAATAGACCGTAATCCCGTCCCAAAAGTCATTCCAATCGCTTCATTTACTTGCACCTGATTAATACCTTCTAATTGATATTCGACTGGATCTTCTACCGTAATAATATTAACAGCCTTATTATTTAGTTGATGCAATGCTGCATAAAGTGTCGATGATTTTCCCGAACCCGTTGGACCAGTAATTAAAACGATACCGTTCGGTTGGGAGATCATCTCTTTAAAAAGACTAATATTTTGTTCTGTAAAGCCAATTTTATTTAAATCATCTAATTTATTACCTAAATCTAATATTCGCATGACAATTTTCTCACCATATACAGTAGGTAATGTCGACAAACGAATATCGATATCTTTAAAGTTAATGATTGTTTTAATTCTTCCATCTTGAGGCATTCTATTCTCTGTAATATTTAAGTTTGCCATTATTTTCAATCTCGCAGTAACATTATTTTGCAAATACTTCGGCAATGATCTTTCAGTTAATAATACGCCGTCGACGCGATATCGAATGACAAATTCCATTTCTTGTGGATCAAAGTGGATATCACTTGCTTGCTGCGTTACCGCGTTACTGATGATTTGATTAACTAAACGGACAATCGGTGAATTTTCATCTGTGATCCCTGTGTCTTCTGTTATTTCTTCAGGCGAAATTCCGTCCATTGCTTCATCCAATGAGTGTTGTAAATCATAATATTTAGTAATCGTTCTATTTAAGGAATCTTTTGTTGCAAAGGCCGGGGTTATTTGATATCCGGTCGCCATCCTAAGCTCTTCGATAGCAAAATAGTCCATTGGGTCAGCCATCGCTACAAATAAAAAATCATCCTTTGTTCTTATTGGCATTACTTGAAATTGCTTCGCTAATTCTTGTGGTACAAGTTGTACAATGTTTGGATCAATTGGATATTGAAAAATATTTATATGTGGAATGCCAAGTTGAAATTCTAATACTTCAATTAATTGCTGCTCAGTAATATAATTTTCCCTAATTAATGTATCACCAAGCTTTTCATCTTGTCTTTTTATTTTTAAGGTATTTTCTAATTGCTCATTCGTGATAATATTCGTTTCTACAAGTATGTCTCCAAGTCGTTTTCTAGCCATTTGATTGATTCCTCTTTTTATAAATTATTAAAATTAATTTTCCATTTTCATAAGGGGATATCAGATATATTAAAGTTTTATACACCAAGACAAAAAGCCTTTAGTAACATCAACATGTTTACGTAAAGGACGGTTGCACCACTAGCTCGATGCGATTAAGGTGCCCAACTAAAAAACCGCATTTCTTTGCTTCCTTTATATTTTTTAAAAAAATTAATATAATTACTTGGTAAGTAAATACTATCAGGGCTAAATGACTATGTCAATAACACTTTTTACTTGTCACAATAAATTAAAATATAATTGAATAATTTTTGAACCATAAAAATAAGTAATAATTGCCCCTACAACAATATATGGGCCAAAAGGAATTGGTTGTTTCTTTTTTAATCTCTTCAATAAAATTAAAATACTCCCTATTATTGCCCCTAAAAATGCTGCAATTAAAAAGCTTAGCATAGTATTGGATATACCGAATATAATCCCCAAAACCCCAAAAAGCTTCATATCACCGGCACCCATGCCACCCTTACTTACGATAATAATAATAGCGATAAGGGTGTATCCAACGACTCCCCCGATAATAGCGTCATACCAAGGGTCTAAAGGGTGAATTATACGTAATATCAATAAGAACGGTAGAAAAAATAGTAAAATTTTATTAGGAATGATCATATAGGTAATGTCTGACACGAAGATGATCATGAGCATACTCATTAATAATAAAGCAGTGATAAGTTCTACTTGAAAATCTAATTGCCAATAACTAAAAGCAAATAATCCACCTGTCAAAAATTCAACGACAGGATATATCGGGGAAATTTTGCCAGAACATCCCTTACATTTCCCACGTTGGATGATAAATGAAAGAACAGGGATCAGCTCATACCATTGAAGTGTTTTATGACATGTTGGACAATGTGATCTGCCAATATGAAATGGTTGTTTTTTTGGGAGGCGTAAACCAACCACATTAAAAAAAGAACCAAATATCGTTCCTAATAGAAAAAATACAATTAACCAGTAAATATGTATCATCATTTACCCTCCCGTTTGTATGACTAGGACGATACTACTATTATAATCTATTTATATTTTATTACTAGCAATAAATCCAAAGAGTTGTATAATAGGAAAAAAGGAGGGAATTAATGGGATTAAAATTTTATAAAACACTTTTTCCGCCTAAAGAATTACAGCTATTGAAATTCTTAAAGGTAAGAAGAGCATTGTCGAATGAATTTCTTAAGGTATATGACAATGACAAGAAAGGGTATTTGGGAGAAAGAAAATTATACCAAATACTAAAACAGCGTTTAACCTCACATTGCATCATTTTATTTGATTTACTCCTCAAAGCGAATGGAACAACCTTCCAAATCGATTGTTTAATTATTTTCCCTAAATCAATTTACATTATTGAAGTGAAAAATTTTAGTGGTGATTTTTATCTGAAAGATGATAAATGGTATTCTGCCACCTCTAAGTCCGAAATTCGCAATCCATTGTTACAATTGCAACGAACTGAATTTTTATTTGGTAGTTTATTGCGGGACTTGCGAGTAAATTTTCCTTTGCAATCTTATGTTGTTTTTGTGCATGATGAGTTTTGGTTATATGAGGCACCGATGAAGTTGCCAATAATTTATCAGCCACAGTTACAAAGGTTTGTGCAATCGATGAATCATTTGAATAATGGGATTTGTTTAAATGATAGGCATACGAAATTTGCAGAAATATTACTTGATCAACATCTGGATGAAACATCATATGTTCGTTTGCCAACTTTTGATTTTAAATCTTTACGGAAAGGACTTTTATGTTTGGGATGTGATGGAATGTTGGATTCGACTGGTTATAAACAGGTAGTATGTCCCCATTGTAGCCATGCTGAAGGTGTTGAGTCTATCGTGATGCGTCATGTAGTGGAATATAGTTTGCTATTTCCGAATGAAAAGATAACTGTGAGAAGGATTTATGAATGGTGCGGAGCAAGAGTGTCACGTGGACAGATTAGACGAATATTGAAGAAATATATGACATTAATAAGAAGAAGCCAACTCACCTTCTACGAATTTGTTTAAATTCTTGATTCCATTGGATAAATCATTGGGGACTTTTTAATATTAGAATCACTTTGTAAAAAACTATTATTTTAAGTACACAACACCCGGGCGCGTGCTACATTTATAGTATTTTGAATCATTTCGATACGCGCTAGGGGAGCGCGTGCTACATTTATAGTATTTTGAATCATTTCGATACGCGCTAGTTGAGCGCGTGCTACATTTAAGGTATTTTGAATCATTTCGATACGCGCTAGGGGAGCGCGTGCTACATTTATAGTATTTTGAATCATTTCGATACGCGCTAGTTGAACGCGTGCTACATTTATAGTATTTTGAATTAGTTTGATACGCGCTAGGGGAGCGCATGCTACATTTAAAGTATTTTGAATCAGTTTGATACGCGCTAGGGGAGCACGTGCAACATTCTGATTATATTTAACCATTTTGGAACACTAGACGAATTTTACTAAATGTGATTGAATTTGGCAAGCAAGTGCATGATGCGAGACGAATTTTACTAATTGTGATTGAATTTGGCATGAAAGTCATCAAAATCTATGTTAAAAAAGCCAAACGATCATTAACTCAATCTAATTCAAATACGCGCCGGTAAATCCGGCGCGCACCACTTACTAACACGGGCTGTAACACATGAGCATTTAAAGCTCTAATGATTCCCCGACCTTTAATGCAATGCCTTTTCCTGTTTTAACCTTACTAGCAAATGCATCGCCGTCCTGTTCAATAACAGGAAAAGTATTATAGTGAACTGGTACGACATATGTGGATTGAATCCAATCGGTAGCAACTAATGCATCTTCAGGTCCCATCGTAAAATTATCACCAATTGGCACAAAAGCCAAATCGATATCGTGACGGTCACCTATCAATTTCAAATCAGAAAATAATCCAGTATCACCAACATGATAAATTGTTTTATTTTCAATAGTTAACAAAATTCCCGCTGGCATCCCAGTGTAAATAAACGTACCATCCTCTTCCTCATAGGAGGAACTGTGAAAGGCTTGGGTAAATTTTACTCGACCGAAATCAAAATCATAGGCGCCACCAATGTTCATCCCGTGAGCCTGAAATCCTTTTTGAGTCAGATAAACGGCTAGTTCATTTATTGCGACAATTTGCGCACCCGTCCTTTTCGCAATGGTCATCGTATCCCCAACATGATCATTATGTCCATGTGTTAACAAAATAACATCCGCCTCAACAGTATTTGGATCTAAATCCGATAAACTATTGCCCGTTATAAATGGATCAATTAAAATTTTATGCTGGTCAGTTTGTATAGAAACTGCTGAATGCCCATGATAAGAAATTTTCATCAATATCTCTCCTCCGCTTCAATATTTAATCTATATTTTATCACATTCTGACCTTACTTAGAAAGTAACTAAAATAAACGAAGAAGAAATATCTGCACTAAATAATTATTAAAATCTTTCTAGTAAATCAATAAATTTGTATCCAAGGGAAGTGGCAACACCCTCATTCGTTACTACCCCGTCATACGTATTAAAGCCTTTTAATAATGCTGGATTATCTTTTGCCGCCTGTTTGTACCCTTTGTTCGCAACTTGGAGAGCATATGGCACTGTTGCATTAGTTAAACCAATTGTAGATGTTTTGGGTACAGCACCCGGCATATTTGATACGGTATAATGTATGACACCATGTTTCACATATGTTGGTTCATCATGTGTTGTCACACGATCACTCGTGGCAAAGTTTCCACCCTGGTCAATAGCAACATCGACAATCACAGATCCATCCCCCATCGATTGGACCATTTCTTCCGATACTAACACGGGTGCCTTCGCCCCTGGAATTAACACAGAACCAATTGCTAAATCTGCTGACTGGATAGCTGTACCAATATCCATTGGATTCGACATTAAAACATTAGCTGAAGTACCGAAATATTCGTTTAACTGTTTTAATCGGATAGGATTCAAATCAAAAATTGTCACATTAGCCCCTAGACCAACTGCAATTTTTGCTGCATTGGTTCCTACCACTCCACCACCGATAATGACAACATTTCCACGTTTAACACCTGAAATCCCAGCTAACAGCACACCTTTACCGCCATTAACCTTTTCTAAATACTGAGCACCAATTTGTGTCGCCATATAACCAGCTACCTCACTCATCGGTGTTAATAGCGGTAATGAATGATCGGCTAGTTGTACGGTTTCATAAGCAATACTGATCACTTTTTTTTCAACTAATTGTTTCGTTAACTGTTGATGGGAAGCCAAATGCAAATAGGTGAATAAAATTAAACCCTCCCGTAAAAATTCAAATTCAGCCTCTAAAGGTTCTTTTACCTTCATGACCATTTCCTGATTCCATGCTTCAGAAGCAGAGGATACCAATGTTGCTCCCGCCTCTTCATACTCTTCATTCGTAAAACTAGAGCCTAAACCAGCATTTTTTTCAACCAACACCTCATGCCCAGCCTGCACCAATGAATATACACCAGCTGGTGTCAATGCAACACGATTTTCATTATTCAATATTTCTTTAGGAATACCTATTTTCATCCTATAATGCCCCTTTACGATTTTTATTTTCATCCAATCACAGGCTAAAAAATCTTATTACCCGTAATTACATAATCAATTTGAAATGAATAAAAAACTCTCATTAATCAAAATTCACTTCATATATTATCATAGCAAAACCACCGGAAAGCAACAATTTTTGGAAGATTAAAATTTGTTTTCACTTCAAATGTTACAATACTTTGAATCTTTACTAAAATATTGAGAAAGACAAATAATATAATGGTATTTTATTTTTAAGTATTATACAATAAATGTATCTAAAGGAGGAATTTGAAATGGATAAAAAGTATAAAAACATTTTAGTAGCAGTAGATGGATCAGAGGCTTCAGAGCATGCATTTAATAAAGCCATTAAAATTGCCTTAAGAAACGATGCAGCCATTATCATTGCACATGTCATTGATTCACGCACTTATGCAACTGCTGAAGTTTACGATCGCTCCTTATCTGAAAGAATTGAAAAGCACTCTGAGGAACTATTAAGTACTTATGTTGAAAAAGCAAAAGAAGCCGGCGTCGAAAATGTCAAATCACTAATTGAATATGGTTCTCCAAAAGTGGTTATTGCTAAAGAAATTGCTCCTAATAATGAATGTGATTTAATTATTGTTGGTGCAACTGGTCTTAATGCTGTCGAAAGATTTTTAATTGGTAGTGTATCCGAAAGTATTGTTCGATATGCTACAGTAGATGTTCTTATTGTCAGATAGTCTCCTTAAGTATTAACCGATATCATAACCAATCTAATAAAAAAATATGTAAAAACAAACAGAAAACTCCCTGAAAATTTTTGGGGAGTTTTTACACTCTTATTTAATTTACGTAATATACTCGACAAGTCACTTAGAGTATCGCCACGTTGAGTTTTTACACTTTTATTTAATTCATGTAAAATCTATCGGGCCCACCTCATATCACTTAAGCCCCATCAACTTCTTAATGCTATTTATTTAATTCATGTAAAATATGTGGAATTTCAGGTAAAATTAATTTTTCCATTGCCAAACTAACTGCGCCTGATGATCCGGGCATAGCAACGATAAATGTATTCCCAATTGTACCCGCAATTGCCCTTGACATCATTGCTCTGGAACCTACATCTTCTTTATAGCTAATCATTCGGAATAATTCACCGAAACCAGGTAATTCTTTTGCTAGTCTGTTCTCAACAACTTCTATTGTCACATCACGATTTGAAATACCTGTCCCACCAGTAATTAAGATTAAATTTATTTGTTGCTCGTTCACACCTTGACTGATGGTTCGGTCTATTAAAGAATGTTCATCATTAATAATGATATGGTTACTACAAACATGATGATTTTCCTCCAACAATTGCTTTATCAGCTGTCCACTTTTATCTGTCTCAATCGTACGTGTATCACTTACCGTAACAACTAGACAATAGGCGGACTGAAATGGAACCTTATGCATTTAACACTTCCACCATTCTATTATTTTATTCCTTTTGCTCCAAAAACCATTGATTTATTTTAACAATCATGTTTTCCATTAATTTTGGTTCACTAAAGGAAGGTAACATGGCAAGTAATGGTTGTTTTATCACCTTCATGCCCTCAGCTTTTTTCTGTAAAATAGCAATGCTTTTTGCATTTTCTTTCGAGGTAAAAGCCGATTCAGGGAGTTGTAACAGGCCAACAATTTGACTTGTTTGTTGAACGTATTCATGTAAAAAATCCGATTGTTCACTATCAAATAAATTGTTTGGAACGATAAAAATTAAATAACCACCATCTTTAGTATAGTTCATACTTTGCTCAATAAATAAATGATGGGCATACGTATGTCCCTTTTCTGCCCTAACTAAAAATTTACTTGCCTGCTCATCATCAGGATAATAACCGACAGGTAAGTTAGAGACAACTAGGTCAACAGGGTCTAACAAAAATGGCTGCATACTGTCTTGATGAAAAAGCTCAACCCGCTGTTTTTGCAAATTGGCACTTACCGCAGATAATTTAAGCAATGTGGGATCAATTTCACTTGCATATCCCTTACAAGGCCGGGATAGGTGCCCCATCACATGTAACAATAAATTACCCGTTCCACTTGCAGGATCAAAAATACGAACCTCATCTAGATGACTCATTAGTTTTTCAGCTAAATAACCGATAAATAAAGCGATAGATTCCGGTGTCATCGAATGGTTTGGTTGTGTCGACGTTTTCATCCCCTTCAATATTCCAAATTGAATTGCTTTTCGGATTTGCAATATTGGTATATTTTCTATATCAATTTCTGTTACATCTTTATTTATTTGATCAAGGCCGTTTGCTGACCTAGGATGATTTACTTCCCCATAATATATTGCCTCTAAAACCCATTGTAATCGATCTAAATAAGGTTCATCTATTATATTCTCAAGATCCATTGTTATTTTATCTAATTTTTCAAACAATGAGACTGCATCTAATTGAACCATTTTGTTATAAACCCCCACAACTACCTGCAATTCCAATCTATTTTTAAAAAAATGTCCAATTTATCCGTTCTACTATTAAGCATTTTTGGCAGCTTCAAGTGCTTTATCATAATCTGGATGGTTACCTACTTCTGGCACATACTCTATATAAACAACTTTATCGGCAGCATCTACTACAAAGATGGCTCTCGTTAATAGACGTAACTCCTTAATAAGGACACCGTACTTTTTACCGAAGTCAGCTTCACGATGATCTGATAACACTGTAATATTATTAACCCCTTCTGTACCACACCATCGGGACTGAGCAAATGGTAAGTCCATACTTATCGTCAATACTTGTACTTTACCCAACTTATCTGCTTCCTCATTAAATCTTTTCGTTTGTTTTGCACAAACACCTGTATCTAACGAAGGAACAACACTGATTAACTTTACTTTTCCAGAAAAGTCCTCTAACGATTTTTCTTGTAGGTCACTTGTTAATACAGTGAAATTAGGTGCTTTATTTCCAATCTGTATTTCAGTTCCTAACAATGTTACAGGTTCACCTTTAAATGTTACATTAACCATTATTCCGCCTCCTTATTGGTCTTTCATTTATTATGTAACAATGAAAGTGGCATGTCCACTAATTGTATTCAAACTGTCCTTTCACTGAATAAGTTTTTCACTTATTTAATGACTAATGATAGAATCTTTCTCCAATAATGAACAAAAACAGATCATTTCATTAGAATGAACAATATAAATAAGAGGATAATCTAAATAGATTACCCTCTCACACATCATATTTTCAATAGAGTTCGTTATTGGTGACCACCAATTTGTTGTTGAGCCATATGGACGAGACGTTTTGTAATCTCCCCACCGACAGAACCGTTTGCACGAGAAGTTGTGTCAGGACCAAGCTGAACACCAAATTCTTGTGCAATCTCAGTTTTCATTTGGTCAATTGCTTGTTGTGCACCAGGGACTACCAATTGATTAGAATTACTGTTTGGCATGTTCTTTCACCTCCTCGGTACACATATCATGTGCACGGAAAGGTTGAATCATGCATTTAAATGAATGGTAGTTGTTGCTATTATAGGAAAATCTATAACAAATCTGAAAAAGTTTCTTCTAATGTTTCAGCATCAATTGTCATTGTCTCAGCAGTTTCAATTGCCTCATCAACAAGGCTAGTAAAGTCTACATGACGTTCCAAAAAATTGACTTTTTCACGTTTCGGATTTGTCACTGGTGACTTTGGAACAAATATTGTACAACAATCTTCATATGGTCTTATAGAAATTTCATATGTATTAATTTTTTTAGAAATAGCAATAATATCATCCTTATCATACGATAATAATGGACGTAGGATTGGTAAATTGGTCATTTCATTAATGACGTTCATACTTGCTAACGTTTGACTAGCCACTTGTCCTAAACTTTCTCCCGTTGTCATTGCCAAAATACTCTTTTGCTCACATACTTTTCCAGCGATTTTTACCATCATACGTCTCATAACAGTCATTCCATAGCGTTCGGGTAATGTTTTGAAAATTTCCTGTTGTAGTTTGGTAAAAGGAATCATGTGTATTTTAATTTGACCACCACTATATTCGCATAACTTTTTTGTCACATCAATTACTTTTTGCTTTGCTCGTTCACTTGTGAACGGTGGTGAATGAAAATGAATCATTTCAACTTGAACACCACGTTTCATCATTAAATAAGCTGCGACTGGACTGTCAATCCCTCCCGAAAGCAGTACGAGTGATTTCCCACCTGTGCCTACTGGTAAACCACCTAGACCTGGTATTTTTTCAGCAGTAATAAAAGTTGCTCTTTCCCTAATGTCAACATGCACCTCAATATCGGGACGATGAACATCTACCGTTAAATGATCCGTATTTCGTAAAATATGCCCACCTAAAATACGATTCATTTCCTGGGATGGAATCGGGAATGCCTTATTAGCACGTCGAACCGTTACTTTAAATGTTTTTACTTCTTTTTCTATATCTAATGAGGCTAAAGCCGCTTTTTTAATTTTATCTTCATTGTTTTCTACCTTGATGGCTAAACTTAGACTGCTTATACCAAATACCTTTTGGCATTGAGCCATCACTGCTTCCGCATTTTCTCCTTGAAGTGCAACAATCATTCTCCCTTGGGTTCGTGTTACTTTCACTTTTTTAAAGTGCCTTAAGGCAAATTGGACATTAGATTGCAATTTTAAGATGAATTGCTTCATATTTTTCCCTTTTAACCCTAGTTCACCATATCTGATTAAAATATGATCGTATTCCATCGTAATCTACTCCAATACTTGAAATAATTCCTTGATTGTTCTATGAAAAATCGTAGAAAATTGTTCGATTTCACCTTTTGTCGTTTCATATGACATACTTATTCTTAAACCGGAAATACTACGGTCATGAGAAAATCCACACGCATGTAGAACACGGCTTTTTTCAGAAGCCTTTGATGCACATGCTGACTGAGTTGAAATAATTACTCCACCATCATAAAGTGCATGAATAACCGTCTCTGGTTTTAAATTTGGTACTGAGACATTCAATATATGTGGTGCATGATTTTCAGGTGAATTAATGAACACACCCTCCATTGCTTGAAAACTTTTACGTAATGATAAAGCTAATTCCTTAAAATGATCAGACTTGGATGTTTCCTTTTCCTTTATGAGTCGTAATGCTTTAACAAATGACACATTTCCCGCAACATTTTCCGTACCAGATCGTTGTTGAAATTCCTGACCCCCACCATGAAATAACGGAAATAATGATGTGCCTTCTTTTATAAAAAGCATTCCCGTGCCATTCAAGCCATTAATTTTATGCCCTGAAATCGTACATAAATCGATACCACTGTCAATTAATTGCAATGGTATTTTTCCAATTGACTGTACAGCATCAACGTGAAAGTGAAGCTTTGGATACCTCTTTGCAAGTTGAGCAATATCACGAATTGGTTGAATAGAGCCCATTTCATTATTTACGTGCATCACAGAAATCAATATCGTCTCATTCGTAATTGCTTTCTCCAACTCATTTATGTCAATGACCCCAGATTTATTGACAGGTAAGTAAGTGACATCATATCCAAGCTTTTCTAGGCTTTTACACGTTTCAAACACGGAAGCATGTTCAATTTCTGTTGTAATAATATGTTTCCCTCGTTGCTGATGATTTAAAGCAATTCCTTTAATTGCTAAATTGTTTCCCTCTGTACCTCCAGAAGTAAAAATAACTTCTTTTGGATCAATTTTTAATAAGTATGCAGCCTGTTCACGGGCCTTTAATTGCAATTGTTCCACTTGTGCCCCCAACTGGTGAATTGAAGATGGGTTGGCAAAAAATTGATTTGATACTTGTTCATAGCTATGTAAAACTTCTTCATGAGGTTTCGTTGTTGCACTATTATCTAAATAAATCATTAAGAAAATTCCTTCCTATGTCATTCAATCCATGATGGTTTGCAAACTATTTAGAATTGATAAGGGCTCTTGTTCAAAATCAAAGTTCAGATGGACACTTCCCCACCTGAACTATTTAAACAGAGATAGCTTGAAATTTTTCAATTCGTTTTAAAGCACCTGGCTCAACTTGTTCTACTGCATTGGCAGCCTTCTCCAATGACAATTCATATTCTCCTGCGTGAAATAACCTTTCCGACTCCACTAAATTAGCAGCTAATACTGGATAAGAGCTTCTGTAGCGATTAGCATATTGAATGACCTGTTCTGTCAATTGTGCTTGTTCAATCATTGTTTCGGTATTTTCTATAGCGAGTTCGACACTATTTTTAGCTTCTTTTAAAGACTTTTGTACCTTTGAAATGTCTAATGGCTTTTCCTCTAATATACTTAGGACAGCTTCATTTTTATCTTTTGCTTCATCCATTAATGTCCAAATAAAAGTTGGTACTCCGGGTAAGTTACTATTTTTTATTTGACGATATGTTTGATATACCCTAGTAACCATATTTTCTAAAAGTTCTTTAGCATCTAATTCATCTTTTCTTATATTTTTAACACGTTCCTTTAGGGAACTATGTTCCTGATCTAATTCATGTAATCTTTCAAAAGCTGCCTCGACATCTTTCCTTAAAATGGAATGTGCATGAGCATCATGCTTATTTTTTTCAATTGTATTTTCTAAAGTCTCAATTGTTTGGGATAATTTTTTATCAATGTTCATAAATTTTTCGATATCATTATCTTCCAAAAAGTAAGCTTTTTTCATTTCCTCCATTTCCTGCCTTGTTTCTTCAAACTCTTCCTGAAAAGACAGTAAAGAGGTTTCGAAGGCAGGTAGCTTACCTTCAACATAATTTTTCGCTAAAGCCTCGCTTTCCAGTTGATCAAACATTTCCTTAATTCGCTCTTCTATTTCTATGACAGCTTCTTCAATATTTTCAGTACCCTTTTTTTCTAGTTGATTTACACAATCAAGTAACTGGGTTTGATAATGACTAATTTCCTCTGGAAAATTTAAATGATCTAATCGATAACCGTCTTCTTTCATTTCAGTTAACCCTTTTAAAACATTAGTTAGTTGCTTTGGAAGGTCCTTCTTACATTTTTGATAAATTGCCGGAAATGCTTCAATTTCTTTTTTTAATTCGCCCGATCGTTCACGAATAAGTTCTAATTGTTCTTTCGCTTGATTGTAGTTTCCAGATTGAATTTCTATTACATATTCATCTAACTGGCTCTCCAATTCATCAAGTTCTACTTCAAATCGTATTTCAGCTAAATCATACTGGTAACTATTTTGTGATAACTGTTTACGTAACTGTTGTAGTTCCGGTCTTACTTTGTTTTCTTCCTTTTTCACCCGATCTTCTATCGATGCAAAATCATTTATTTCATCAGATATCATTGAAATTTCTTTTTCAGATTCTAACAATATGGCATCAATTTGTTGTAGTAACTTTTTTGCGGAAGAAAATCGAAAATGATCTAATAATTTCTCAACATCGTATAAAAGTTCTTCAACATCAGCCATATTATTTTGTATAATATGCTCCCATTGCGATTTCCAAACATTAATTGATATTTTTAAATCTCCGTGTGATTCCACACCTTTAATTTGTGCTATTTCAGCGGGAATATTACGATTCATAATATTAATTTTCCACGATTCATAGTCATCAACTTTGTTATATAGCCTTTTTCTGTATAAAAGAGCAACTATGATAACAACAATGATGATTAATATAATGCCAATAATATACTCCATCGTTTACCCCCTAAATAACATTTTGTAAAAGAAAATACAGTTCCATTATAGGAGGAACCTATTATTTATTCATTTTAACTTACTTTTATATTCTCTACAACTTATCATATCACGTTTTCATTGATTTTTGCTAATCTTTTCATTATTCATTCTACTATTTAATATTTTGCAAAAATTCAATCCATTGAAATATCACTTCAATATATGTGTCAATAAAATTTTCGCGAGAAACTTGATCAATAAACTGATGATGTGACTCATTTTTCAATATAAAAGGAGTGAGTAGCATCCCTTTTAATTGCATGAAAAGATGTTCTTGTTTGATGGTCTTTTTCTTCCTAAATATAGCTAGAAAAAGCTGGTGTAAAAGGTTATTTTCTTTCGCTAAATATGTTACCGTCATCTCTCTTACAAAGGTCGTATCTAATGATAATTCCCTTTGGATAAAATAGGTTAAATGAAAGTGCTCCATTTTATATTCCAACATGGAATGGACAACCTTTTTTAACTTATCTATTGACGTTAAATCCTTGTAATTTTGTAGCGTTTCTTCTAACACTTCAAAATACAATTCATAGTAATTGATTACGGCATGTTCTAACAAGCCTTGTTTACTATTGAAATAATAACTAATTAAGGATACATTCACATTCGCACTGTCTGAAATATCCCGCACAGAAGTACCATGAAAACCTTTTTGATAAAACAACCATGTTGCTACGTCAACTACTTTTTGTTTTGTAGGATTGATTTTCATGAATTTCTCCCTCCTATTACATTTATTCGGCATATCATGTATGATTCCTTCAACATTCAACAAGATTTTTATAATAAAAAAGGTAGTGCATTTTACACTACCATGATCAAACTTTTAGGATGCTATTTGAATAATAAACGTTATTTATTCGTATCTAAACACATTTGAATCACTTTATTTTTTCCACTACCTTTTGCTTTATATAATGCCATATCTGTACGGACAAATAAACCCTTTATATCTTCATTCAGTGATTTTTTCCACATGGACACACCACAGGAAATGGAAACTTGTGGATCTGTATAATTTTTTACTTTTTCCCGAAGTATGTCTGCTATTTTGACGGCATCATCAATATTTTTGTCGGGTAAATAAATGGCGAATTCCTCTCCACCCCACCTTGCCGCCACACCTATATCGTCGGTCACCTCTTCAATGATCCGGGCAATTTTCTTCAGCACTTTGTCCCCCACATAATGCCCATACGTATCATTCACCAATTTAAAATTATCAATATCAAATAAAATAAACGAGGCAATTTCACCCGATTCCATATGCTCAGCAATGATTGTATCTAAATAACTTCTTGAATAAAGTTGTGTTAAATAATCGGTTATGACCGATTTTTTCAATTGCTCTTTTAAAAGCGTATTTGATAATGCTAAAGAGGCATGCTGAACAATGGTTTGGATTAATTTAAAGCGATCAAACGAGAAATAGTAAGGTTTGGAATGAACAATGATGATTAACCCGATTAAATCATGCGTTGTTTGTAGGGGAAACGCCATTAACGACTTAAACGGTATGTCCAACTCTTCTTGTTGTAAATCGCCTAAAAATAATGCTTCTCCTGTTTCATTCATTTCATCACGTACGTAGTTAATTAATACTTGTCCAGAAAGGGAATGAAAATAGACTGATTGGTCATTTATTAAAGTCGGCTTTTCACCTTTATCATCATAAATAATCGCCACAACATTTTCTGGATGGCATGAATAATAAATTTTGTCTTTTACGATGGAAATGATTTCTTCACAATTTAAATTTGAATTTAACCGATGGGTTGTCTGATTAATCAGCTGTAAATCAGCAATTTTATTGGTTGATTCCTGATATAAAATGGTTCGTTCTAATGCCTTCCCTATCATTTTTGCAGACTGTTCAATAAAATTGGTGTCAGATTCACTCAATTCAATAATATATGGAGCTTCACCCTTAATAACCCCATAAACACTTTGTTCCCCACCTATCGGAACATAAAATGTTGTTAATTTTTTTTCCCGATTTTTCGTTATTTCTAATTTATTATTTATGAAGGCCTTAATCCCCGCTGATAATGGCTTCCTCGCCTCATATTCAATGAATTTTATTGGTAAATTACTATCCTCATATTCATTAGACATTAAAAAGGTAAAATCAAAGGTAGGAAATAGATGTTCAATACTAACTAACACTTCCCTTAATAAATCATCTGTCCTATGTATAGAATGTAATGTAGTGGATAGCTCAAATAATAACTTTTCTCGTTGATTGAGATAACGATGATCTCGGTGATTATAGAAAATTGTTAAGAAATTCATGATCTCGTTTCCGATTTTTTCAAGAAACGAAATAGTGGTTGCTAGACGATGATTAAATATTACATAAAGGAAGCCCAAAAACTTTTCTTTACAATGCAATTTCAATAAATAACTATGATCTTTCTTAAAGTCATTAACAAAATTATCTGATTCATCCACAAGATTTATCGCTAATTTGTCATTGTAGTATTTCATAAATACTTCATTATTTAATGGATTTAATTGTTTCTTCGAATGGTGAGTATAATGATTACACTCACCTTGTACATTCCAACGATTAAAAGTAAGCAACTCTATATGGGACGTATTCAATACCGTTTGTAAACGTCGCGTGAACATTTCCATTACTGTCTGTCTATTGTAAACATCAAACAATAGTGACAGTTCATAAAAATTTAATTTTAAGTCATTAATGATATCCTTTTCTGTACCCATACATGACTACCTTTCTTTGATGTTTATATAAATATAAAAAGCTAAGTTGCTATCGTAAGTTTTTTTAACATATAATGAGGAAAGCAGATTCTTATAGGAATATAATACTATACCTAACTGTATAACTCAAATTTGAAAATTAAAAATAGTCAAAGTTTACCATGACAAAAACTTCAAATAAATAACCAAAAAACTAAAATTAATATAAAATCAATATGACAAATTTTAGTTTTATATATTTAATGAAATCCTGATGTTAATATCATGCGTATTTAAATTTCCACCCAATGATTTTTTATTGCGGTTACGACAGCTTGGGTACGATCATTTACTTTCATTTTTTTAAATAGACTACTGACATGATTTTTAACTGTTTTTTCACTTATATTTAATTCTTTAGCCATGCTTCGATTGCTATGCCCCGATGCAAGTAGTTGTAATACTTCACATTCCCTTTTTGTATATAAGTGTAATGGTCTTTCAACTTTTGGTTTTTCGTCCCCACCCAGTTCTGATGACAGTTTTCTATATTCCAACACTAAATCATTTGTAATGACGGGATGAATAAATGAGTTACCTTCCGCAACAGATAGGATTGCATCAATAAATGAAAATACATCCATTTCCTTCAATATATACCCATCAACACCCACCTGAATCGCCTCAGTGACAAAGTTTTCCTCACCTTCTGTTGACATGATTACCACCTTTAAGTGGGGTGTATAAGTAACAATCGACTGCTTAATTATTTCCTTATGCTTCATAAAAATATGAATATCGAGTAATAGGACATCGATTTTTTCCGATGACAGCATCGGAATAACAACGGAAAAATCATCGCTGCTAGCCAGTATTTCAATTTTTTCTTCCGTTTGAAGTACCTTTTTTAATCCTTCCCGAAACAATTGATGTTGATCAATTATAACTACGTTAATACGTTGATTCGTCATTTAAGTGCCTCCTATTTTTAATTAGTTCCATTTCATTAATTTACACTAGTTTTTATCCTAAATAAGGACTTACAAATCCTTTTATAAAATCTCCCCCCTTTTCTAATTATTTGTACTTTTTTACTAGGCTCATTATTAGTTTAGTGAAAATTACTATGCCCACTATTTATAATTAGAACAATTTACTTTATTTATTGAACAATTTTTTGCCGAAATTGTGAAAGTTCCACAAAAACTAGTCAAAAATACGAAAAGTAATTTATTCTATATACCTATGTTAAGGTATTTTTTCGTATAATAATTTATGATTAAATTCGACAAAGCATGAAAATTATGTATGAATTTGTATGACGAAAGTTATATACGGCACTTCCATCCATGTGTATAATAGACTCAGATTAAATAAACGAAAGGGTGGTTCATCTAATGAGGAAAGGCGTGACTTCAGGGGGATGACGGTATATGATGATCATTCAATTGGTAGTATTCAAATTGAAACCATTTTACTATTTAACATTGAACAAATCATCACTAAATATGAGCAAAAGGTTTATCATTGTTTAACTACCAAGGAATATGAGAAAAGTGAAAAAACATTAACAGATTTTTGCTTGGAATTGTTGGAACTAACAGATGAGGAACAAGTCTTTATTGCACGAACTTTTTTTATTAGTTTAATTACTGACACCATTAAAATACATACGAAGAAAAACCAATTACATCCTAAAATACTCTCCTTTTCTTATGAAACGATCTCAATCATTGAACAATATGAAAATTTATCCGAATTTATATTGTTTATACCTACTTTTGTTAAACGTATAGCCAATCAAATTATTGGAGATCAAGCAATCGCTATAGGAAATGTTCATGTTGAAAAAGCATTACAATTAATTAATTTTTACTTAACGAATAATTGCTTGACGGTTCAGTGGGTTGCGAAACAGCTTGATATTTCAACAACACATCTTTCAAATGTTTTTAAACTGCAAATGGGGGAAACAATTAATCAGTACATAACGAAAAGAAAAATGAATGAAATTGCCTTTGAAATTCAACATTCAAACGTTTCAATGACTAAAATTCAAACAAAATATGGATTTGTCAATCAAAGTCATTTCATCCAACAATTTAAAAAAGTGAAAGGAATGACACCGCTTCAATATAAGCAACAAGCGTATCAAAAATTAGAAAATATTACGTAAAATATTCAGAATTTTCCGACATAAAATGTCAAAAAATAATTTAAATTGTCAAATTACTGCACATTATGGTAAATTTTAAAGAGAGGATGGGGACATTAAGATAGCTGCCTCTCTTTTTTTATTTGATTCTATAAAAGTTCAAAAACATTGACTTATTCCAACCCCATTGTTATACTATTTTGCGTGTAAAATAATTAAGGTAGCTTTCGTGGACTGATGCTTGGACTCATTTTATTCCTTTTGGATGAAGGTGTATCGTGTAACTCTCTGCTGCTGGAGCGATGGTACATGAAAATAAAATGAAAGACATTATGGACACAACAATTTTATTTTATGCAATAATAATTAAGGAGGAAATGTCTTATGTCACGTTTTACAGGGTCATTATGGAAAAAGTCCCGTCGTCTCGGCATTTCACTAACAGGAACAGGTAAGGAGCTTGCTAAACGCCCATACGCTCCAGGTCAACACGGGGCAAATCAACGCCGGAAAGTTTCCGAGTATGGTTTACAGCAACAAGAGAAACAAAAACTACGCTTCATGTATGGATTGAATGAACGTCAATTCCGTACATTATTTAATGAAGCAGGGAAAATGAAAGGGATCCACGGGGAAAACTTCATGATTCTTCTTGAATCACGTTTAGACAACCTCGTATATCGTTTAGGACTAGCTAGAACAAGACGCCAAGCCCGTCAATTAGTGAACCACGGTCATGTTACTGTTGATGGCAAACGAGTGGATATTCCGTCATATCGTTTAAAACCATCACAAGTCATTGGACTTCGTGAAAAATCACGTCAATTAGATATTGTGAACGAATCAATGGAAATTAACAACTTCGTGCCTGAATATTTAACTTTTGACGAGGAGAAACGGGAAGGTGTTTTTACCCGCCTACCAGAACGTTCAGAATTACCAGTCGAAATTAACGAAGCATTAATTGTTGAATTTTACTCACGTTAGGAATTTCGCTTTGCAAAGTGAAGCATTAAAAGCCTTAGAACCCTTGAAATATCAAAGGTTCGGGGCTTTTTTGTTTTTCTTAGAATTGCAAGATAATGCATGAAAATGAACGTATTTGGGGCTAATTTTGGGGCTGATTTGGGGCTGATTAATATTAATCAGTTTAGGCGTATGTAGGGGAATGGATATATTTCAAAAAAACAATGGGTATTCGGATTTTGTGGTGGAAAAGGGCTTATAAGTCTCCCTTTTCCAATTTCTTAATAAGTGTGAAAAAATCGACACCATAGTTTCCTGTTAAAAGTGGTCTGTTACTTCATCCCAATTGAAAGTATCGTATAACATAGCTTTGTTGAAAGCACTGAATGCCACGTGATCCTTAAAAAACGTTTCTAACGGGCTTTTCATCTACACCAACGCTTTCGGCTACTTCCACAAAGGTCTTAGACATGGATTGTTCTTCAATGGAGTCTACCAACCTTTTAGTCATATTACGCTTTTCGTCAATGGATATAAGGCGTTCCCAAAATGTGGAACCACACTCACGACACTTGTAACGTCTACGGTTTACTTGTAAGCCCACTCGCTTTAAACGAATAGGCAAGTCCATGATTAGTTGTTTTCGTAAACTGTGTTTGTACAATTTGTCAAATCCGCATTCGGGACAACGTTCAGTGTTTTGATTGCCTCCACTTTAAACATCATATCGGTTTTATTTTCTTGTGGGGGTTCAACTGTTTTAAGGTCTAGTAGGAATAATAGGTCTGACAAATTGTTCATCTTTTACTACTGGCATTAAGGGATCAAGTATTGATTTCAACAATCACGCCCGATTCAACATAAAGTTCTTTATCTTTTCTTCAGAATCAAACTGACCTATTATAAGCATTAAGGGGTCATACTAATACCACCTGGGGTTCTATTTAACAATTCAATATGGCCAGACGTGTTGATTATAAATTTCACTTTTAATTCATCAAATGGAATAAGGATACCTATAGAAATAAATTCAACATGTTTTTATTCCACTTTAATATTTTATCCAAATAATTTGGTTGTTCTTCACTTGTTCCAGTAACGAGTCCGTTTTCCCACACAAATGATTCAAGTATTGATTTTACTGCTGTAATTTGCTCTTCAACTTGCTGTTCGTTTATTTCAAACTCATCTATAATCTCTTTACTATATTTTTCTTTATTATTTTTAAGCTGCATGAGAAACTTCGCCGATTCCGTTGCAGTTCCTTCTCCATTTATGAATCATTCAAAATAGTCCTCATCCATATATTTTTTAGCGAGTGTATAAAAACTTACGTCATTGTCGTTTGAAAGAGGGATACTATAGTTTTTAAACGGTTTTAAGTCACTGTTATCAATGACAACGTATCTTTTTTCTCGTAGCACATCATTTTCATAATATTTATTTATTTCATTCATGAAAGATGTCGCTTCCTGTTCGTTATCTAAATATTTTTCAGCAATATATTCTGCTTGTTTTAATGCTATTTCTCGATATGCCGCTCGTTCCTCAGCACTTTTATCAGACAATATAACACTACAATGTTTAAATAAATTGCGTATCATTAAAAGCCAGGTTAATTGAGAAATGCTTTCTTTGAAGGAAGCTTTCGCTACAACACAGGAAAGCTTCCTTCACATAATATATTACTTATTTGCAAAGTTCATTTCTTATTCTATTTTTTTGATGATGACTTTTCCTTCTTTGGCCAAATGGTGTAAGAAAATGACCAAATAAAATCGATAAATAAAATAACACCCCAGACAGCATTTACTTGGTTAATCTTCGGATCCTCATAAATTTGGAAAAATTCCCCGATTTGATTAAGATTAAAATCTTGCCAACCTGTAAAGTTGTCAATGTTCCAAAAGACAATTTGGGCAATCACAAAAATGACAAGGTGGATATACCAACCTTCTCTTTCTTCCTTTGCATGAGCTCGACCATACTTTTTCTCTACAGCGCTCTCGCTTGTTTGTAAGTCAGGAACTGTTTCCCCTTTCCAACTTGCAACTTTCTTTTTAAAATAGTGGTCTAATCGTTTAAAATCCTTTTTTCCTTCAAAAATAAGATAAATATAGAAAATTGCTGTAATAATCTGAAACGAATCAAGCGTTCCAGTTTGTAAATAATCATAAATGGCCAGAAATGCTAGGAATAATTCGTTCAGAATTAATAATATAATAAAGGCAAAACCGACAGCGTTCTTTCGAAACCAGTACCTCATAATAAAAAAGAGCCCTGCAAACACTAAAAATAGAATTTCTGCGATAATCACAATTAGCCATTTATACTGCATCAAAAAGTCCATCATTTCCATCATCTTATCATCCCTTATTCAAGAAAATAGCCTATTTGTTAAATAATTAGTTTTAATTTTAGTAAACATTAACGTGCACATACGTATAAAATCTTTAAACAATTTTACATAGATATTTGGGTAAGCGTCAAATAATCACCACCTGTTTTCAGATGGGGATTTGATTTATGCTTTATTTAGATTTATTAGGAACATGGCAGTCCTGCGGGAGTGTCGGTGACCATGGCAGGAATTCTGCTAATTTTGTTTGATCCGTCGTATCGATATTGGGAAGCTCCTCAAACAGATAGCTAAGATAGAATGGATTCAACCCGTTTTCCTTAGTGCCGCTACACTATTCCTGCTTTTTTTCCAGGCGTCATATCGCGCTTTCCATCCTATTCTTTTGTCTCTCAGAGTCATCGCAAACTTCTCGAAATAATTTCTAGAAGAATATCGACCGGATGACCTATGAAGAGAATGCGGTTTGTATTTGACGCTTACGATATTTGGAAAGAATAAATTAAATTGCACATGTTTGAAGACTACCGAAAGAAGTCAAAAAAGAACTGGAACCGCTTCTGTTTTGGTCACTATTTCAATATATTGTCAAAATTCAAAATAATATTGTATCTAAAATACAAAGTAACCAACATCGGAATAATAGGTATCGGTTATTTGACACTGACCTCGGATGATAAAATAAAAATTTCTCATTCATCTTATATTTTTAACTTGCGATTGGTTTTGCTTGTTTACTTCCATTACTACCTAATATTTGCACTAGACTTTTCCAACGACACTGTATTCCTTTAAGTAAATATTTTAACCCATAAAAAAGATCGAAAACCTTCTAATAAATTCATTCGTTTGAAAACAAAGCTAGCTCAAAATGCATATAGTCAACATGCACAGTCAATTATTTACAGGTAAAGCAATTTAATGCTTTAATAATGTAATATGCCCACTTTCAGTAGAAACTGACAAAGTAGGACTACTATTCGTGTATTTTCCAATTGTTCCTTTTAATACATTATCACCACTGTTTGATGTGTTGACAAACGAAAAATCAGAATGTATCTCGCCAAATTTCGCTCTTAAGTCAAATGAAAGTATTTCTGGTTCCTTCGGAAGTGTTATTTTCACATCTCCAAACTTGGCATTGATTTGATTCTTGCCTTTTAGTTCAGTATTAAGAGAGATGTTTACATCTCCCTCAGACGTTTCGAGATCAAATGATGCATCAATGCTATGGAGTGTAATATTTCCTAAATTAATATTACCATTAATTACCTCACCCTGATAACCGTTTAGAACAACATTCCCTTCATCTGCACTGATATTAATTTTTTTGGATAATAACTTGTGTTCGGACGTAAGATCCCCAAAAGTGGTACTCAAAGTCAATGTTTCATATATTTTGTCAGGGATATATACGTTTAACTTCGGTTCTGAGAAGTTCAAAGAAATTGGAGATTTTTGATCCTGGGATAGTTTAATAATTGCAGATTTACCAATTGTATCAACTTGAAAATCAGTAACTAAATTGTTGTTCTTACCCGTTACTTCTGCATAAATTTTATTTTGATCATGTGTATGAATGTGGATCTCTGCCAATTCGCCATCAATCGTAATTTCATTAATCTCTTCAGCTTCAAGTGTCTTTTTTAATTCTATTTTTTCAGACTGATTCTTGAAATAATTGCCAAAACATCCCGATGCCAATACTGCTAATATTCCAATGACTAAAACAGTCAGGAATTTTCTGATAAACCATTTCATGGTACAACCTCCGTTATTTTGAGTTTAACTTGTCAGTGTTTTGGTCCCTCGTTGAATAATCAGTTGAAAATTTGTCTCCTTCTCCCCATTATTGCTATGATTGCCAGACCTGCTGTCAAAAGTAAATAGGCATAAGTGAGTTGATTTCCCTGAATCCCTGTGAAGTCCAAATAGGGTGCATTTTGCACTGGACCCATAATCCACCAAACAACAAATATGGCCTCATAAAGCTTCCTAGTCCCCGCCCATATACCAGCTGCTAACGCTAAAGTAGGTGAAAAGAAAATAGCTATGAGCCAAGCACTTAGCCAACTCCAATCACCTGCTGCTATCATTTGAACTGTTCCACCACTGGTTATTAGAAACGAAACGAATACCCCTGAAAGCCAGACAGCAAATAATTGCATATAGGGAGGACAGTTGGAAAACAACAGTTGCTCTGTTCGATACATTTTTTCTTTCGCCCCTATAGGAGCCAACAAAGGGATCGGCCATAACCAAATAACATATAAAAACACTTTCGTTGAAGTCAATGGAATAAACATGGTAAGTAAAAACAAAATTATCCCTACTCCATACCACCAAAGAGAGACATCCCTAAACATGAGCTTCAGTTCAGAACGAAAGATGTAATAAAATGAATATTGTCTTTCCCCTTCAATAGTTTGGATATGGACAGATTCTATCACTTTACCTTTAGGCTGATACCTTACTAGATCCTTCTCAAGCCCACCATTTGTATTCTGAACAGATGTTTTCTTTTCTAAAGACAAAAGAGAGCCCCTTCGGAAAATCAGTACCGAGATTAGAAATAAAAAAGCACCAATCAACAACCAAAATAGACGTTCTGTAACGTAGTCTTTTGTCCATATAATCCCTGTCCAATCAAAAATTAATAGAGATTGCACTGTTTGGTATCCAAAATTCATGTTCGTCGCGTTTACCATCGGAAATGCCTCTTGTACTCCATTCAAAATTTCAGTGAACATTAATTGAGAACCAAAAATATCTATCTTTCCAACTCCTGAGAAACTCAAAGCACTAACCGCTGTCCATATACTGAAGAAAACGATATTACCTATAACGCCTTTCATAAAAGGGATAATGTCAAACAATATCGTTAGTGCACTCAAAACACATAGGGAGGGAAGAACGATCCATACATAAGGCAAAAGGTAATCATGTAATACAAACTGTGTCTCCTCAAGCCGAATATACTGCATAGTAATAAAAGCTAATTCTAATACGCCAGCCATGACAGCAAGTATTAAAAAAACACTAATCAACTTTGTAAGCAAATAATGGAAATTACTCATCGGACTAGATACTAGAATCGTACCAACACCTAACTTTCTGTCTTCGGAAATCTTCCCTCTTAAAAGGTAAAATCCAAAAGGCCAAAGAAACAGTGAACTGCTAAGTGCCGCAACGGCTCCTAACCATGCTGAATTGTAAATGCTGCGTGCTTCACCTACATACATGGTTTGGTAACCTGCATCAGCTGGAGGTACAAGGAAATATCCAAGAGTAATCACCACTCCAAGCATTATTAAAAATCCATAGGATCTCAATATCAGCATTAGATTGTAATGGCTGATGGTGATACAACGTTGGATTCTATCAATCATTACGCGTTCCCCCATTTCTTACAGATATATAATAAAGATAGGCATCCTCTAAAGTTGGGGATATCATTTCTGCATCTGGGAACGGACGACGATTAGAGATGATTCGCACATGCATGCCATCACTACGTTGAAATACTCGGCTGACCACATGGGACTGTTGAATTTCTGGCAATTGCCTGCTTGGAACCGTGCACTCCCATACTTTGTGCTCCACATCAATGAGAAGATCTTCCGGTAGAGCATGTTGCAACAATTTGCCTTCAGACATAATAGCAATTTGAGAAGCAATGGATTCAACGTCAGATACGATATGTGTGGACAGGATAATAATCCGCCCAGAGGCCAAATTCGCTAAGAGGTTGCGAAATCGAATACGTTCTTCGGGATCAAGGCCAACAGTCGGTTCATCAACGATGAGAAGTTTTGGATCATTTAAAAGAGCCTGCGCGATACCGATACGCTGTTTCATTCCTCCCGAAAAACCACCTATCCTTCGTTTAGCGTCCTGAGCCAGATTCAACGCGTCAAGAAGATCTTGAATGCGTTGTCTTGCTAACTTCATAGGCAATCCTTTAACGGCAGCCATATATTCAAGAAATTCAATCACGTTCAAATTCGGGTAAATCCCAAAATCTTGAGGTAAATAACCAAGGTTTTTTCTTATTTCTTTAGGATTATTTACAATGTTCATCCCATCTAATGTAACTTTTCCATCTGTTGCGCGCATTAATGTAGCGAGGATTTTCATTAGAGTAGTTTTACCCGCTCCATTGGGTCCAAGTAAACCTAGGACACCAGACTTCAAACATAAACTGAAATCAGTAAGTGCTTGCTTATTTCCATAATTTTTACTTACTTGATCAATCATTAATTCCATTAATCATTCTCCTTTCACTCAACTGGATGTTTCCAGAATAATTATAACGAATGAGAGTAAAATCTAAGTAAACAGCAAGCAAAATCGAAATTATTTCTATAGAGGCAGCAAAACTTGCATTGTAGTTCCTTCATTTATACGACTTTTTACGCGGATGTCCCCGTTATGGGCAGAAATTAACTGTTGAGCAACAGCCATTCCTAAGCCTGTTCCTTCCAATATTGCATCGGTGGATGTTCCCCGATAATATTTACGAAACAAATGGTCAATTGTTTCCTTGTCCATTCCTTTCCCGTTATCTTCGATGGTGATCTTGAGATCTGTCAACTTTTGAAGGGTTACTCTAATTCGTGTCCCTTTAGGATTATGTGTAACCGAATTAACAAGCAAATTTCGAAGAGCCCGTTGAAAAAGTTTAGGATCGATTTGCATATCAAGTTGAGTTTCAACTGTTTCAAAAGAAAGGTGATAGCCATTTGCCCACGGAGCACTGGCTACATCAGCAACAGTACGGCGAACAAGTTCCACTACATCCTTGTTCTCCGTTTCTAAAGGAAAGTGTGCCCCTTCCAGTCGGAATGACAAATTTAAATCTTGAATGAGCTCATTCATATGTTCCGCTTTTCCGTGGATTTCCAATAGGAACTGTTCTTGTTTTTCTTCACTCCATTGAAACCGGTTTGACAATAGCATGGTTGAATAACCTGTTATGTAAGTGAGTGGAGTTTTTAAATCATGAGAAATGCCGGCAATCCATTCTTTTTTCATTCGATCCAACTTTTCCCGTTCCCTATGGTTGTTTTCTAAGGTTTGTGTTAAGGTTTCAAGGTGATCAATTAATTCTTTATATACTCGATAAGGGCCCTTTAATTTATTAACGGGTTCTGTTTCCTATCGCAAAAAGTAAAAATGTATATAGAAATGCCTATCAATTTGTACATCATTTTGATAGGTAATTTTTATTGATATACATAGGTTTATACCTTTTCTTTAATTATATATGTAACATAATTTGTATAACTAATAGTAAACATACAATAACT
>DKGO01000118.1:0-180 GCA_002453315.1 Caryophanales bacterium UBA6768
GGGGGGGGAAAACAATGATGAAAGTTAAGGAACTTGCTGATTTAGTTGGTATTAGTGTGCGAACGTTACATTATTATGATGAAATCGGCTTGTTGTCACCACAAAAAACAACTAATACTGGTTATCGTCTATATTCAAATGATGACCTTGAAATTTTGCAACAAATTTTATTTTTCAAAG
>DKGO01000118.1:462-30849 GCA_002453315.1 Caryophanales bacterium UBA6768
CAACAAATTTTATTTTTCAAAGAACTGGATTTTCCATTAAAAGAAATAAAACAAATTGTCAGTAGCACTTCATTTGATCAACGAGAAGCATTAATTCAACATCGAAAAACATTAATTAATAAGCGAAAACAACTTGATAAATTAATTAATACTGTTAATAAGACAATTAAACATATGAAGGGAGAAATTCAAATGACAAATGAAGAAAAATTTGAGGGATTTGATTTTAGTCATAATCCATATGAACAAGAAGCACGAGAAATTTGGGGAGATAAAGCCGTTGATGAAGCAAATATTAAAGTAGCTGGCATGTCTATCGAGGCACAAAAATCCGTATCGGAAATCTATATAAAACTTGCATCTATTCGAAATACCCCACCTAATTCTATAGGTGCACAAGAAACAATTGAAGACTGGTTTAATTGTTTGAACAACCACTTTGGAAGCTATTCACTCAATGATTTCAAGGGATTAGGTAAGGCGTATGTTGATGATGAACGATTTACAAAAAACATTGACCAATTTGGTGAAGGATTAGCAAAGTTTATGTGTGATGCAATGAGTTACTATGCAAAGGCAAACAAATAATAATAATATTGTTTGTCACTTTCTGGTGGACCATCGAGGCATCTATTATTATGGATGCCTCGATTCATAATAATTTACTTAATGAGCAAAAAGAAGGGACATCAAATGCCATTATAATTTGATGCCCAGGTGAAATCACGATTTCTTTTTATGCCCTTTAACTAAACTACTTTGTCCTATACAAGTACCCTTTTCTTTTTTAATACTCATGTTTTTTCGTACTTATTTTAAACAATGCATAAATCGGACAAAAACTAATAAAAGCAGTTAAGATTGGAATTACCCCGATAAGCCCAATGTACTTCAAATTACCTTCTAAGAAAAATAATAATAACAATAAAACAATTCCAATAACAATTCGAATGACACGATCAACTGAACCTACGTTTGCTTTCACTGTCATCACTTCTTTCCTTTTACTTATAATTACATATTATACCCACTCAGGTATGTGGTCAATAAATTTGCTTATAATTTATCATGAAAATTATTTTGATATACCTTTATTGATTTTCGAGGAAGAATATTAAATTTTTTTTTCCGTAAAGTAATGATATAGTTAATATACGGAAAATGCAGGAGGCTACCAATGGGATATTTTATCGTTTATATGAAAACAGTAAATTCCAAATGGCCAATTGAACTGTTTGCGACCGATACAAAAGATGCCGCTCCTTTAATTAGTTTAAATGAAATTAAACAAATATTAATTAATGATAAAAAGATTTACTTTAGGGACATTAATAAACATCATAAAAATGTTCGGATGACACTTTATAAGTCCCAAATTACTTCTATCACTGGACCAATTTATATTCCAAGTGAAGAAAGATTAGTCTTTAATCAAGTGTTAACATTAAATGAGGCAGTTGACCGATGGAAAACCATTTCTAATGTTGGAACAATTCGAAAAGCCATTTTTGCCAAAAGATTTACACCAAATGAGGTAAGGAAATCAGAGTCTATTTGGCTAGTAACACTTGGAGGAATGATTCGCGTTTTTGGGCCCGAAGATGAGTACGACCACCCTAGTCTTACAGTCCAACAACTTCATTTTAATGACGGGGACCCATATTGGGAACAAATTTTATAACACACAACAATGAAAGGGGGTTGCCAAATGATTATTTATTTTAGTTTAAAATATACATTACTTATCTGTTTTATCATGCTTATCTTAGGGAGATTTGTTAAACCAAATGTTTGGGTAGCTAAAATAACTGATTTACTGTTTTTAGGTGCAGGTCGTATGTGGTACCGGGATTATGTTATTGGATCAATCGCGGTTTTGTTTACAATTTTCTTCATGTATTTAGTACGGTTTATTTCTTTGTTTTCTCATATTGAGACATTTGGAGAAATTGTTATTATAGTATTTATTTTCGTTACTACAATTGTTACGTCTTTATTTTCTGTCTATGGTGAAAATGGGGATGGGTCTATTGATAAAATAAAGGCTGATATCAAAAAGTATATTGATGATCTAGGATCTACAAACAAGCAACCAGTGAAAAAAGACCTTCAGTCATATGCCAAATCGACTAAAAGACACCAATCAATAAGTCCGCCTAAACAAGTAGTAGCTGATACCAGTGTGGGTGCTGCTGGAATTGCACTTAATAAAAATAAACATCATCATTTTTTACCATTAGATGATGACGAAATCCACGAAAGGGAGCTAGACCGGCATATAAAATTAAGGTTAGCCTATAAAAAACTGAGAGATGATGACGATTACGAGCAAAAGGCATATGATGAAGAAGATGAAGAACAAGAAACATATGACAGTGAACAACAAGAGTTAGAAGAATTGGAAAGGGAAAGAGAAGAAAAGGATACAATGGAACGAGACTATGAAGATTGGGAAGAGGAAAATGATCGATTTGAAAGGCAAAGAAGAATCGACCATGAAATTTTAGAATCATATGACCGAGATAATGACATTCACAATTTCCAACAAGATATGTATGATGGCCATCATCACGATAATCATGATGACTTAGATAATGACCCAATTGATGACTTCGTTCATGATCATATGAATGATTATCATCATGACCCCGACCACTTTTAATAAATAAACGGTAAGAACAAGTAAAGTTACATTCACTGTTCCTACCGTTTTATTTAAACCCTTAATGATGCCCGAAATCCTCTACTACTATAATATGAATCGGCCCCATTATGGTATGTGAATACATGACCATATCTTGTATCACAAAATATAGCTCCCCCTTTTTCGCGAATATCTTTTGGGGTCAATACCCATGAGGATGTTTTCATATCAACCGTTTCAATTTCTTGCAAATTCCGGTATTCTTCCTCCGTCAACATCGATACTCCCATAGAATCCGCCATATCTATTGCACTATTTGCTGGCTTATGTTTTTTCCTTTTTTCCAATGCTTCTCTATCATAACAGACACTACGACGCCCTTTAGGACTTTCTTTCACACAATCATTAAAAATATAAACATCTTGCTTTTCATCATAGCCGATGACATCTGGTTCACCACCAGTTTTCTCCATTCCATCTAGTGACCAGAGCTTTTCCGGTTGTTTATTTAACCTCTCGGCAATAGGTTCCCATTGTAAATTCTCATGGCGATACATATAATCATAAAAACGTGTTTTTAGTGTTTCTAATAATGCTTCCTTTTGATCATGTGTTAACTTTTTACCAACAACAACATCTTGATTTTCTGTCATCATATTTTCTCACTTTCTATCCTTATCCTAAAAGAAGAATAAAGATGTTCATTTATTTTATTATAACAATATCTAAATTACTTTTCGAGGGGGAAATTTAAGGGCATCAGGAAAAGGGATATAGTAGTTCTACGGCACATGATAAATATGTATGATAGTGATATATTCCTACTTTATGAATAATATTATCATTTCAGAAATGTTTGTAATTCATCCAAATGGCGTTTCAATTCGGTGCCGTGAATGGGAGAGAATTTAGAAGTACGTACAACTGACGGTTCTAATAATCCGGCTTTTTCCCAATACTTTAAGACAATGTCAAAGTGATTTCTTGGTTTCCGACTGGTAACGGAAGTAATAATAACATCTATATCCAAAGCCAAGTCGTTTCTTATGTTTAAAATTTAATTTTAATCTACTTTTAAAAAGCAGTTGGAAGCATGATCATTCTAAATGACCTTGGTCGAAATATTGATAAAATAGGAAACACCAAATGTTGTAAAGCCCACATTAATGGGGCGTTGAAAAACAGTAAAAATATGGTAACATTGATGTATAAAGTTATTGTTTTGAACATTCCATTATTGTGAAAGGGTGTACATCCTTTGAATAAAAAATTATTGGCTATAGTATGTGGAATAATAGGGATGCTAACAGGTTTTATCATTTCAGATATAGTCAGGTCTAGTGAATTAAATTGGAGTATTATTGGCGTTTTTATTGCTTTAATTATTCTAGTTTTTCTTTTTAGTTTTGGTTTGAATTTATTTATTAAAAAGATTGATGTACACAAATAAATGGGAGAGAGCAGGGTTGTAAAATGAAATTTGATAAATTTGATTGGTTTTTGTTATTTCTAGTAATAGTTGTTTCTGTCATTTTTTATACTTTTTATCAGGATAAAATGGCTACTAAATATTTACTTATCATTATCTTACTATTCGGCCTTTTTACTGGAACAATTAAGAGAATATTAATGAAAGACAAAGGATAATTCAAGAAAATATGAAAATCAAAAAGTATAGGTAATGTTCATCAAACTAGCACTATTATTTATATAAATAGATCTAATATCGGGTTTAAGTAGACCAAAGCATAATAAAAAAGATGCTCTACGCACCTCTTTCATTAATTTTCTTCAAAAAACTAACCCTTCTTTTCCCACCTTAAATTAAAATGCTGCAGTCCAGCCAGCATCAGCAACAATGACATCACCATTTACAAAGCTTGATTCATCTGAAGCCAAAAATAGGGCAACATTTGCAATTTCCTCAGGTTTACCTGTGCGCGGGATAACTGATTGTGACAGTCCAGCTCGTCCTGCCCCAAATTCATTTACTCCGGAAATACTACTCATAATATTTGTTTCCACTGCTCCAGGGGCAATCGCATTACAACGAATTCCTTTTTGAGCATACATAAAGGCTGTATTCTTTGTTAAGCCAACAACTGCATGTTTAGATGCCACATATGTTGCTCCAGCATGGGCACCATTTAACCCTCCTGTGGAAGCTGTATTTATAATAACCCCTTGCTCTTTTTCTAGAAAAATTGGAATTGCTTTTCTCATCGCCATCATGACACCTTTTGTATTTACACCTAAAATACGATCCCAACTGTCATCCTCGATGTCTCCAACTGCTTCCATGCGATCCATAATTCCTGCATTATTAACTAAAATATCTAATGTTCCAAAAGTATCAACAGCAACGTCAATCATTTTTTCTACTTCATTTCTTTTTGCAACATTTACTGAAACTGCTTTTGCTGTACCACCATTTTCTTCAATACCTTTTACAACTGCCGATACCCCTCCAAGATTTAAATCTGCAGCAACCACTTTAGCCCCTTCTCTGGCAAATGTTTCCGCAATTGCTTTCCCCATTCCTGAGGCTGCTCCAGTAACAACGGCCACTTTACCCGACAATCTCATCGTACATCCCTCCAAATAATTTTATAAAACTATGTTAAATGATTGTTAAACTAATCATTTTCCATCTTACTTTATCCGGTCTGGTAAATAATTAATTGATTTCATATATGTCTAATTTTTATTTTGGGTTCCTTGAACTTTTTTCATGTTTGCTACCGTTCCACCATCAACGAGAATGTCTGTCCCTGTTATATAAGATGCTTGATCACTAATTAAAAATTTAACAACCGAGGCAATTTCATTTGCTTCCCCTTCCCGTCTAAGTGGTGTTTGTTCAAGCAATGCTTGCATTTGTTCTTGTTGTGCTGCTTCTTGTCTTCCCATTGGCGTATTAATTGTTCCTGGAGACAATGACACAATTCTAGCCCCTTTTGTTCCCCATTCCCATGCTTGATCTTCAACAATTAATTGTACCCCTAGTTTAGAAAAGCTGTATGCTGCCCCAGAATCTCCTTGTGACATCTGTTCCATTGTTGCGATTGTATTTTTATCTAATGGTTTTTTTAATATTTCTATATATGGACCTTCCTTGGGCACAAAATGACCACTCATTGATGAAATGCAAACTGCAACCGCACCTTCTTTTGCTAAAGGAAGAAATGATTTTAATAGCAGGCCTGTACCAACTAAATTTACCTCTAGTATCCGTTTAGCATTCGCCATTGTTGGTGACAATCCTGCAGTATGAATTAATGATTTTAACGACCCTAATGAGGTAGCTTTTCCAACCAAGTTATTGATATCATCTTCATTCGTAACATCGACAACCTGATAATGTACATCAGTGATTCCAGCTGTTTGTAATTCTCCTTGCGTTTCTTTTAATCGTTCCTCATTAACATCTGCAAGTAACAGCGTTCCTTGACTCCCTACTTGCTTTGCAATGGCTTTACCCATACCACCTGAACCACCTGTTATAACATGTACCATTTTCGAATGACACTTCCTTCCAATTATTCTTAATTTAAGTATAACCTATGATAAAATAGTATATAAGCAACAATTTAACTGAATTTGTCTACAAATTTTAAGGTGGTGATCATAATTGGAACAATTACTACAAGTGAATTTATCAGCTAAAAACAGTATTATTAAATCCTTTTTAAATCTATTGGCACTTGATTCATTTGAACAAATTTCCGTTACAAAGATTGTCCAACACGCCCACGTCAATCGTTCCACATTTTACAAACACTTCCACAGTAAATATGATTTAATGGATCAAGTAAGTAAACTGATTACGAGTCAATTTCTTTCCTTTTATCACTCGGATAGATGGTCAGACAATCATGAAAAGGCTAGCACACAGACAACTACGGAGAAAATCTGTGAACATATTTTAGCCTTCCGTCATTTTTATAAACATGAATTTGAAAATCCTACCTATATTTATCAGTTATCCTATGATTTATCAGGAGAATTAATGAATATTTATGGAAGTAGAAGTTATGCTATTTTTTCCGGCTTTGGAACAATTGGATATTTATCATGGTGGATAAAAGAGGGCTTTCCCATAAGTCCAAAAGAGGCAGCAGAAGAGTTAATTATAATTGGGTCAACCGACTGGTCACAAATGATAAAAGAATATTTCATATAACATTTTCAATGTGCCATAATTGATGACTTTTGCTTTGCACATTTTTATCCTATTTAATTTTGACAACTTTCACACTATTACGTTTCATCCCGATGTTACTGTAGTTTATTCCCTCAATAGAAGATGAAATGAACAATGTCACTTAAGGGATGAACCCCTATTACATATTTTTTCTTAGATATAAATATTCCCTTGTAAACTCCAAATTTATACAATGAATGCATAAAAATAACGAGTACTAGAATACCCCTAAATATTCCTTTTACTCGTTATTGCTTATAATTAATTTTATCATTTAAAATTATATATTTAATTTTAATTCCTTCGATGTCATCGCCCGTACTTCCTCAAGTAAAGCCCTATTTTCCCCTAACAATTCCCCGTATGATGGAATCATTTCTTTAATTTTTTGTTGCCATTGATCAAATTCATTTGGAAAGCACCTTTTTATCAAATCAATCATCACAGAAGATGTAATCGATGCACCCGGTGAAGCACCGAGAAGTGCCGAGATAGATCCATCATCAGAAGTAACCACCTCTGTACCAAATCTTAAAATACCTTTACCTTCTTCTGTATCTTTTATCACTTGGACACGTTGCCCTGCAACAACAATTTCCCAATCTTCATCTTTTGCTGTTGGAACAAATTCTTTTAATGCTTCCATTCGTTTATTTTTTGATAATAATAACTGTTGCACTAAATATTTGGTTAAAGAGAAATTTTTTGCCCCTGATGCTAACATGGTGAACAAGTTATTCGGTTTTACCGACTTAATTAAATCTAAATTTGAACCAGTTTTAAGGAACTTTGGCGAAAACCCAGCAAACGGGCCAAAAAACAATGCTTCTTTTCCATCAATAAATCTTGTATCCAAATGTGGTACAGACATTGGAGGAGCCCCGACTGCTGCTTTCCCGTAAACTTTTGCAGTATGATCTTTCACTACCTCAGGATTTTTACACACCAAAAAAAGCCCACTGACTGGAAAGCCACCAATTTGTTTGCTTTGTGGGATACCTGTTTTTTGAAGCAAGTGTAATGCGCCTCCACCTGCTCCAATAAATACATGTTTGGCGGTATGAAATTCAATTGCCTGATCACGATGATTCATGATTTTTACTTCCCAGGCCCCATTTTCAAGCCTTTCCAAATCCGTCACTTCGTGTTCATATTGAATTTTCACAGATTCCTCTTCCAAATGTGTCATTAATTTTTCGGTTAAATTTCCAAAGTTTACATCTGTCCCAAGGTCCATTTTTGTCGCTGCTACCGGGTCATTCACCTTGCGGTCCTCCATCATCAATGGCAACCATTCAGATAATATTTCTGCCTTTTCTGTAAATTCCATTTCTTCAAAGAGAGGACTTTTGATTAACGTTTCATAACGCTTTTTTAAAAACTTTACATTACTTTCTCCTACAACCCAACTAAGATGTGGGAGTGCTCGAATAAAACTTTCTGGTTCATCAATTAGTTTGTTTTTTACTAAATATGCCCAAAATTGCTTCGACTGTAAAAACTGTTCGTTTATTTTTAATGCCTTACTAATATCGATTGAACCATCATCATTTTCTGTTGTATAATTTAATTCACATAAAGCAGCATGGCCTGTTCCAGCATTATTCCAAACATTCGTACTTTCGAGTCCCGGTTTCTTTAACTTTTCAATGATGGTCATATCCATTTCCGGTGATAATTGTTTTAAAATAGTCCCTAAAGTTGCACTCATAATACCTGCACCAATTAAAATAATATCAGTTGACGTTTTTTTATCTCCCATTTTTACCTTCCCCAACTAAACATATTTGTATTATTTGCACGGAAAAACTATAGATGATCCTTCGATTCATCTATTTTGTGTAGTCTTATACACTCTTATTGTATCAAAAATATGTAAAAAATACTGATCTAAACTATTCTTTTATAAATAACTTTTGTCTCCTTTTTTTATTCTCATTTCCTTGAAATTAAATTGATTGCTTATATATAGTATAACACATATCACCTTGAGTATGACATAAATAGTTATTACTTAACACAAGTATTTCATAAATATAAAAAAATTCAGTTTTGGAGTACAGAACAAAAGATAGTACATCTTCCTTAGGGTCACAATCTGACCCTACCTTATTCGCTTACGTCCAGAACGCGATGGTAATATGTTAATGACGTCAATTGTTTCTTCATCATCATAAACCATATAGAAAATCAGGTAATTTAACATTCGATGCCGACTTTTTCCGTATGTAAGACAACGAAAGCCTTTGAAAGAACCTTCCCCAACCCTTTTTCCTGCATACGGAAAAGAAGATAACAAATGATCAATTTCATCAATCATGTTATCTTCTTTAGAAAGCCACCATTCAAGCACATCTTCCCCTTGTTCCGCAAAGAAGGCTTGAATTTGATCTAGGCACTTATTAAACTCCTCCGTAAAATAAATCGAAAAATTCTGGTCACTTTTTTTGTTCATCCCTTAACTCCTTAAGTTCCCTTGCTGTATAGCGTTCCATGTCTGGATTATCAAAGTAACGTTGAAGCGATTCCTTTAATTCTGGATATGCTTCGATTTCTAGTGATAAATTATCAAATCTTTCATTCACAGAATCTGTTTCGTGAACTTCTAGGGAGATTAGCTTCCCATCAATCACAAACATTGTTTCTTTTTTATCATCTAAGGCATTTGCAAGTTCCTTTTTTACACTATTATTCAATGCACTCATTAGCTTCACCTCAATTTTATTAACTTTATTATAACACAATCCAAACTTGTTCCGACCATTTATTCTTGAATTTAATCGGCACGTAGCTTCATGCTAAACAACATGCTAATCAACACGGAGGGGGCCTTTTCAGGGCGTCACTTCTACATTCGACTTTTCATATAACCCTTTAGTTTTAGATTCATCTAAAACTGCCTGATCTTTACCAAAAATATGTGACCACATTTCATTTGAGCCAGGAACATTTCGCACAAATAATCGCACCTGCTTTCTGAATATTAGAAGAATGGTTAACCATTAATTCAAATAGCAATCCGTTAACGGAATATTGCCCTGAATTACTATTGTTTTTTTACAAATATCTTGGGCGTAAAATATGCAAATGTTGCAGCAAGAAAAGCAAAAAACAGTGGAATGAAGGAAGAACTGCCTTTTATTACAACATTACTGGATAGATGACCGGATTGATTCCAAGTCTCTGTTATATTCGGTGTATAATAAAGTGTCATAAAGTATCCGGAAAGCATTTGAAATGCTGATAATAGAATAATAAAACTGATGGCAAATATAATATATTTTTTCACTTGTTTCCCCATCCTTTCTGCGTTAAACACTTTTATTAAATGCTCGTTTCTTCATAATAAGACGCAGATCTCTATTCAAAAATTGCGCCCTATTGTTTATGTTTTCTCATAATTATTTAGCTTTTTGATTTATAATTCTTGATATTCCTTTGTCCGCCTAATCCAATTGAAAAAGTCATTCTTTGCTTCCCTATACTCATCCATCCCTTTGCCTTCAAAGCTCCTTTTAAGATTATCATATTCATATCGGTACTTGCTGTTTTGCAGTAAAATATCCCGAAATTTCCAAAAGAAATCAAATTCCGAATCAAATACAGTAAGCTGGATACCTAAAGGTGGCGACATTGTATCATCTTTAAAAGCCCTGAATTCATTAGTTTTTATACTACCTTCATTAAGGTCATATAGCTTAGAAAGTTCCCTAACAGCTGGAAGAAATGATTTAGATAAAACACGAACTTGTATGTCAAGGTCTCCCTTTGTAAGACTGTTTGGTATTGCACTACTACCAACGTGTTGTATGTCAGCGTCTGGGATAACCTTTTTAATTCGTATTTTATGATTATTGAATGCCTCTTCTATTTCACTGTTTACCCCTGCTTGTTTATAAAAATTTACTCGTTCCAATTTATCACCCGCAATGTTCAATAAAAGGGACCACTTATTGAAGAGTTATAGTTATATTTTGTATTTATAGTATCATAAATTACTCTTTATATTAATTGATATTATTTAAACCTTTTTCTTATATACTAACCACCGCCTTTATTAGAATTTATATTTGGGAGACATTAATACATGTCATTTATTAAAGTAAATACAACAAAAATGAGGAACTAAATCCTACGTGATTTAGCTCCCCAATGATAATTGTCTTTTTTTATTCCTAAACAGAACCCACTACAACCATTTCATTAGGCTTTATTTTAAAGGAATAGATATTTAGCCTTTTGACAGCGTATTAGTATTTTCTTGGTGAGTGAGAGTAAGAATGAAAAATAGTACAAAGCTTATTAATAAAATCGTACCACCAGCAATATATATAATAAGCGTTAATGTCTCTGACATTTGTAATGGATTTAAAAACTGCAACCACATACCGACGGTTAATCCTAATGAACCGATTATTGCCGACCAAACATGTATAGTGGCTAACGTACTACTTTTTTGATAAAAGACTTTATAATACACAGCCCAAGCGAAAAGACTTAACCAACCGACAACTAAAATATGTGCATGGATTGGTCGAAATGCGTAAGATCCTGCCCCTGCCATATGTGCCCCCAATATTGCTCCAATCACTGCAAATAATGCTGAAAATCTTAATAATAACTGACTATATCGATTCAACATAATCCCTCCATATATTTATATCTATAGTATAAATCTTAATTATGAACGGACGATGAACAGCCGTGACACATTTTTAACCGGCTACTATTGACTATTTATTAAGGTTCCAAAGTAAAGAATGTTTGTCAATTTAACATAGGATTATTAACGCCAATAGAACGTCTATCACAAATTTTGAAACCAACAGGCTAATAAATTAATCCGAAGAATCCAATGTCACGATAAAAGTCGTTCCAACACCTTTTTCACTCTCGACATGGATACGTCCTTCGTGCAATGTTACAATAGAGGCTACAATAGATAAGCCCAATCCAGAACCTCCAACCATTCTATCTCTTGCTGCATCTTCACGATAAAATCGGTCAAAAATTCGATTTTGTGCCGATTTATCAATCCCGATTCCTTCATCTTTAAAATAGACCTCAATGAGATCATGTTTTTGTTTTATTTTAATGTCAATGCTCCCATTTTCTCTATTATATTTTATCGCATTCGTTAATAAATTTTCCCAGACATTATAAAGTAACGATTGGTCTCCATCAATAGAGGTCTCTGGGAGCTCATATGTCACTGTTAATTCCTTGTCATGAATTAGCCATTGATATTGATAAATAATTTCCTTTAACTGTTCTGATAATGAAAATCGTTGTTTTTTCATTAATCCATCATAACGGTCTAAAGAGGCAAGCAGTAGTAATTGATCCGTTAATTTTGATAACCGATTTATTTCCTTATGAATGATGGAAACATACTGTTCCTTCTCCTCTTTCGCAATCGAATCCTTTTCTAATAATTGAACATAGCCCTTTATGTTCGATAAAGGTGATTGTATGTCATGGGTAATGTTTCCAATAAACTCGGTTCTCATGTCATCAAGTTTTTCTAGTTTTTTCACCATATTGGTGAAGCTTATCGCTAATTCCCCCATTTCATCCTTACGATCAATTTCTAGTTGTATTGAATAGTCACCTTCGGATATGTGTTTCGTTGCCGTTTTCAATTTTGTTATCGGGTTTACTAAATATTTTGTACTTATTAAAACGAGGATGATACTTAAAATAATCATTGCGATTAATAACCACGCAAATAAAATGTGCATTTCATTAAACATCATTTTAATATTAGGGCGGATGAATAAAGCATAGTGTTTGTCATGATGTTTGATTGGAACCCCAATCGTATTGCTCAATTCGTTTGCAAAAAACCCCGTTACAAATGTTTCTTGGGGAAATTGTAAAATGCCATGAAAAATATCCCCATTTAACACAGATTGTACCGTATCATTTGATAATGTCCTATCCCGAAATGGGTCTCCAAAAAAACTCTTATTACCTTCATCATCAACGATAAACATTTGGTAACCTACGGATGCAATATTTTCCAGGTATTGATGGAGTTGTACGTCCCTGTTACTCTCAATATAATCACTCATTTCTAAGGCAATATTCGTAATTTTTTCATCATTATATGGTTTTAGTTTTTGTTGGTAGTAAAAATTTGAAAACATAAATGATAATAAACCACTTACTACCATAATTGTAATTGTGGTGACGGCAAATTTTACATACAGTGACTTCATCTCATTTTACCTCCAGTACGTACCCGACCCCACGAATTGTTTTAATATGAAAGTCATCTGTTAACGTTGAAAAACGTTCCCTTAGACGTTTAATATGAACGTCGACTGTCCGTTCATCCCCTTCATAATCAAATCCCCAAATATGTTCAATTAATTGGAGACGACTAAATACTTTCCCAGAATGAGATGATAAATAAAATAGGAGTTCAAATTCCTTTAATGGTAATAAAAATGTTTGTTGATTTATCTTCACTTCGTAATTTTTCCTATTAATAATTGTCGAACCAAAAGTAATGATATCTTCTACGTTTTTTTCATAGCGACGAAATAAGGCTTTTACGCGAAATATTAATTCCCTTGGTTCAAATGGTTTAACAATATAATCATCTGTTCCTAATAAAAAACCTTTCTCCTTATCCTCTATTTGGCTTTTAGCTGTTAATAAAATAATAGGAATATCATAAACAGCCCGAATATCTTTCGTTAACTCATACCCGTCCATAATTGGCATCATTATATCGACAATGGCCATATCACATGGGTGGTTTTCTAATATGTTTAATGCTTCATGTCCATTATTTGCTTCTAAAATAGTAAAGTTTAATTCCTTTAAATGAACAGAAACTAAATTTCTAATATCAGGGTCATCATCTACCACCAAAATGGTTTTCATGCGCAACCCTCCTAATGGTTCAACTGTTTTGTTCCATTTCCTTAAATACTATCATACACGAAAGATGAACAGTAGATGAACAAATGATATAACTGTCATATAAAAAATTGGATGTCATTAGATTTAACCTAATCACATCCTTATTTTAAGGGTTTAGTTGCTTTGAAATACCTTCATATAGTTTTTCTGATTCAATAAATCGATCTTCTACATCTTCAGTTCCCATAATGACAGAAATGTAACGAACTTCTTCTATGACCACTGTACCTGTAAAGCAATATCCGGAGGCATTCGTATAACCAGTTTTTAGTCCTTCTATTCCTTGATAGCCTAAATCTATGTTTAATTCCTCCATGCTTTCCTCATTGTTTCCCACTAACATCCAGTTTGTGTTGTAGTATGTTTCCTCTCCTGATTCATAAGAAATGGTTTGTGTAATATCAAGTAGATGAGGAAATCTATCAATCAATATCGTAGCCAACTCAGATAATTCCCTAGCTGTCATTACATTAACATCGTTAATTGAACCCGTCGTAAACAAATCAAATAAATTCATGTTGCCAAGCCCTGTACTATCAACAAAATAAGCTCCAGCAAAACTTAATTTTGTTGCCCGTTCATTCATCTCTTTTACAAATTCCTTTTCACTACCAGATATTATTTCAGCAAGTGCAATGGTAGCATCGTTTGCAGAAGATACCATCATTGCCTCAAAGAGTTCCTGTACAGTATAAGTTGTTTCTTTGTCTAATAATATGGATGAAAATGGCTCCCTATGTGATACAGTGTATGCATAATCACTTATAGGAACTTCATCATCCCACATGATGACCCCTTTTTCTATTGCCTCTAGTATGAGAAGGGCTGACATCATTTTTGACATGCTCGCAATGGGTAATGATTCATCACTATTTTTTTCAAAAAGGACTTCACCTGTTTCTGCATTTACAAGAATGGCCGCTTTTGCATCAATATCAATGTCACCTATAGGTTTTACATAATTTAATGCGAAAACTCTAGTGTCCTTTATAGTAGGTGTAAAATCTACTAAACTATGGGGACCCGATGTTTCAAGTAATGTTACCTCGTCTGAGTCATTCATGACGATATATCCGAACCCCACTAGAAAAATGATTAAAAACGTCATTGTTAATTGTTTAAATTTCAACTTGATTCATTCCTTAAAAAAGATGAGAAATTTTTATCACGTTATTTTATTATATCAGATAAAGGTAGGATTTGATGTCGTTTTTTAGAAAAGGTCTGCATATTTTCGGGTTGATTAAAGTTTTTAATGAAACATTGCCTGTTTTCTCGTAAAATAGTGATTAATACGGAAAACGTACAGGAGGAACATATGGTTAAAAAAATTAGCTTGGTAACAATTGGTATCATTATACTTATTAGTATCATTTGGTATGTGTATACACCTGCCTCACATTCTCCAGTTAATAGTCATCTATTTGTTTCTGAAGAACTAAAAAATGATGAAACTTTTCAATTTGGGAGTTTCCAATTAAGTTGGGATGGAGAAAATCAATATTTTGAAATTACTTCTATTAACGATGCTACACATGTCGTATTTTCAAGCCCGAAGGATAGCGGATTTTTAGCTGTTGGATATGGAAAGATGGAATCGAAGGCTGTTCGTGGTCATTTTTCTATCAAAGAAAAGCGACAATATGTTTGTCAGGAACAATCAGTCAATAAAATCAATGTTGATGAAAACGGACTTTATATTCAGGGTGATTTTACTTGTCAGAATGATAAAGTTGTCCCTTATACATTTAAGTTAATTTTAGAGAATGAGTCAGAAATACACTATGGGTTAGAGGTAGACGATGATGAAGTGAATCGAGTTTATTTTAGTTGGTTCACTGATGAAGATGAGCATTTTTTCGGTTTTGGAGAACAATACTCGTCTTTTGATATGAAAGGAAAAAGACTGCCCATCATTGTTCAGGAACAAGGCATTGGCCGTGGGGCACAACCGATTACTTTTTTAGCCGAGTTAACAAACGGTGCTGGGGGTAGCTGGTCACATACATATGCCCCTGTACCACAATTCATTAGTAGCAAATTGAGATCATTATATAGTGAAAATACAGAATACCAGGTTTTCCATTTTACAGATAAAAATCGGGCACAATTAGAAGTGTTTGCCAGTAGTATAAAAGGAAAAATATATACTGGTAAAAGTCCAGCTGAATTAGTCGAAGCCCATACTGATGTTGTTGGTAGAATGAAGGCATTACCTGACTGGACACAAGAGGGATTAATTCTAGGTGTTCAAGGTGGATCAACTGTTGTAATGGAAAAATTACATACTTTGTTAAATAACGATGTCCCGGTTACCGGTCTTTGGATACAGGATTGGGTTGGTCAACGAAAAACGAGTTTTGGTAAACAATTATGGTGGAACTGGGAATTGGATGAAGACCATTATTCCGACTGGGAAACTTTTAAGAAAAAATTAGATGAAAAACAAATTCACACACTCGGATACTTAAATCCCTTTATCGTTGATACGGGTGAAAAGGAGAACGTAAAAAGACAATTACATAAAGAAGCAAAGGAAAATAATTATTTCGTCACGGGCGCTGATGGGGAACCATTGCCTTTTGAAATAACGAGTTTTGATGCCTTTTTAGTTGATTTAACAAACGATGAGGCAAGGGAATGGATGAAAAAAGTAATTAAAGATGAACTATTAGAACGTGACTTTTCTGGTTGGATGGCTGACTTTGGTGAGGCCCTCCCGCATGATGTCACCCTTGCTAATGGGGAAACTGGCTATACTTTTCACAATCAATACCCGGTAGAATGGGCAAAACTGAATCAAGAAGTTTTAGAAGAAACGAATACGTTAAATGAAGCGATGTTTTTCTCCCGTGCTGGATTCAGTGAGAGCCCAAAGTATACAAGTTCCTTTTGGTTAGGGGATCAACTCGTCACATGGAATAAACATGATGGGATGAAAACGGCTGTGACTGGTTTATTAAGTAGTGGATTGTCTGGATTTAGTTTAAACCATAGTGATATTGGAGGATATACAACGATTACAAACTTTCCATTAAATTATGTTCGTAAAAAAGAACTACTATTAAGATGGATTGAATTAAATGCCTTTACAGCATTATTTAGAAGTCATGAGGGAAATCGTCCAGACGATAATATTCAATTAGTAGATGATGAGGAAATCATTGCCCATGTAGGTGAGTTTGGGGAAATTTTCAAAGCATTAGCCCCATATCGAAAAGAATTAATGAAAGAGGCTCAAAGTAAGGGAGCACCTGTCGTTCGGCCTTTATTTTTCCATTATCCTGATGATGAAAATACTTATCACATTCAATATGAACAATTTATGCTTGGGAAGGATTTAATAGTTGCCCCTGTACTAGATAAAGGAAAAGAGAAGGTTGAGGTTTATTTACCTAAAGGGAAATGGATGCATCTATGGTCCGGGGAAAAATATGATGTGAATGGGGAAGGGATCCATATTGTCGTCGATGCTCCGATTGGTGAGCCTGGTGTATTTTATCGTGAAGATTCGGTTATCCCATCATTATTGTCTGAATGGTTGTCACCATAATTAAAACTATAACCCTTTAGGTTAATTTATTAATGATAAACATTAAATTATTATTGCAAATCATACTCCTTTATCGTATAATGACTTTATACGATTTTAAGGAGTGATTTTATGGTCAAAAACCCACTTAAGCAGGCAAAACAAAAGTCCCAAACGCTGTTGGCATTTGTTAATTTCCTATATTGGGCATCTATCATCATTATTTTTGGATTAGGTATGATGATTATCGTTGGACTTTTTCTATCCTCCACTATTTTTCATATAGAGAAAAGTACTGAATTTTGGTATCTATCAATAGCAATGGTAGGTGGAGGGGACTTTTTTATCGGGGTACCCTTTAAATTATTACCCCAATTTATAGATGAATCAACAATTCAAGCAAAGTCCGGTTTCATCACGATGTTTACATTTTTCCTTTTACCATTTTTTATGGTGTTCTTCTATGGGGTGAGGCAAATTAAGTTTATTTTAGAGTCGATGTCGCACACTCTTACTCCTTTTACCGAAAAAAACGCCTTAAGATTAAAAAAATTGGCATGGACTGTCATTATTTATTCATTAGTTGGGAAACTGTTGATTAATTTGATGATGATTTTGTTTGTCACCAATACCATTTCAGTTAATATTGATGTTGATTTAACTGGAGTATTTGTCGGAGCATCATTATTAATCATCGCGAACATATTTCAGTACGGGGCATTTTTGCAAGAGGAATATGATACTACACTTTAAAGGAGTTAAAATGAATGGCAATAATTATTCGTTTAGATCGTATGTTGGCTGACCGCAAGATGAGATTAAATGAATTAGCTAAACAGGTCGGTATATCTAACGTTAATTTATCGAATTTAAAAACTGGCAAAGTGAAGGCAATTCGATTCTCTACGTTAGAAGCTATTTGCCGCGTATTAGATTGCCAACCTGGCGATATTTTAGAATATGTCGAGGATGATATTCATCATAAAAAATAGAGTCACTTTTAAAGGGACTCTACATTTATTTATTGTAAATTAAATGGTGATGACTTAATTAAAAATTCTCCTTCTAAACAAAAATATCAGAAATCCTAACATCATCATTGTTAGACCGATTAGTAACATGGTGAAATGAGGGGTAGCCGTTTTAGGTAAAAGTTGACCTTCTTGTTCCTCATCCTTTACAATTTCGTCGATATCTTTATCTTCAATAGTTATCATAGGCTTTTCTTGGTCCGACTTTTCATCACTTTCTTTCGCAAACACACCATAAGTTGAAAAATGATTGACAGTTACTGTTATAAACCCTTTTTCAAAAACCCCACCAATTTCCTCCCATTTTTCATCACCTGAAAGATGAAATACAGATGGGTTAGTGATGTTAGCATCAACCTTTAGTGAAAGTTCAAAATCTCCTTCAACATTAAGAACTTTCCCATCAGCATCCTTGAAAGTAAAATTCAGTATGACCCCAGCAATATTATAACCCTCTGGGGTGTTCCCATTTTTAACAACTTCTACTTCCAAAGTATCAATATTACTTTTTATCGCTTTTGGTATCTTTAAAGTTGCCATATGCTCCCCGGAAAACGATATGTCGACGGAATCACCAGGTTTTACTGGAATATTACCTTCTTCTGTCTTTGGAGCATCTAACGATATAAACGTATGACCATTATCTCTAGCATATGTTTCAGCTGTTGAACCTTGTTTCCCAATAATAGTAACCTTGTCGGGTGAACTAAATCCTGTAAATACATCAGAACCAAATTCTGCATTTTTGCTATGGATAATAACTTCTAATTTACCACCGGATTTATTATTTGCAAAAGCCTCGTCATCGATAAAATCTAATCCTGCCGGGATAGTGATCTTTGTCAAGGGATTTCCAGAAAATGATCCTACCCCAACCAACTCTACACTTTTAGGAAAATTAACTTCAGTTAGTCTATTGTTAGCAAATGCGTAATGTAAAATGGATCTGAGATTGCTTGGTAATTGTAAATTCGTTAATTTATTATCCTCAAATACAGAGGTATTAATATCTCTAATAGTATCTGGAAAATTAACACTCGTTAAACTTTTATTTTTAAAAACTTCATCACCATTGTGAACGCCTATTGCAACTACATTGTATGGGTATCCATCAATTGAGCCAGGAATGGTAACCTCTTTTTCATCCCCAAAATACTCGAAAACACCTACTGCATTCTCTGCATTAACCAATACCTTATATTTAAATTTGCCATCTTCTATAACCTGTGGTTCAGGGGCAGTATCAGCAGCAACCTTCAATCCTCCGATGAATAATAAAAGCAGAACAACAGAAAAAATCAAAAAGCTTGTTTTACTCAACAACCTATTACTTCTTTGATTCCAATCCATAGCCTTCTCCTCTTTTTAATATTTACTTTTTGGATCATCAAACACTTACCAATTCATCAGACAATTTACTGTTGCATCATCCTTCCCATCATCATTTTCATAACATGTCGTAATCGTTAAAGTATTATTCGCTTCCCAGTGGCTAAATCCTTCTTTATTTATAAATGTTTTGTGAATGAGAGTAATTTATATAGTCAGATTTATCATTATGCAAGTATGTCAAAAAAAATGACAACTATTTTAAGGACATTACGATGATCTTTACGAGAGTATTTAAAATATCGTAGTGAATTTTGATGGTGATATGTTAAATAAAAAATAGGGCCCAAATTACCTTTGGACCCTACTTTTGTTATTTAATATAAGGATGACATTGTTGACGCAGAAACAATGATTGAGGCAATAATAGTTGCCATTAAGGCAACCTGAACTTTTACTGTACGATTAATACCGAACAATCAGCATGGTTACTCACATTTTTACTAACACTGCCCATAAATAGTTTTTCCATTCCTGTTAAGCCACGACGACCGACAACAATTAAGTCGATATCATTTGCCTCAGCATATCGGTCAATTTCCTTTTTTGGATTACCCCTTAATGTCATATAATCAACATTTTCCTCATCAGCCAATATTGACTTTGCTGTATTTAAAATATTTTTTGCCCTTTCACTTACTAAGGTAGTAGAAAAACTATCCTCAAATTCATGTCGTTTATGATCCTTCGAAAATGATGAAGTAATATTTGCTTGCATTGGTAATACATTTGCATTCACGTCTGCAGATGCAAACAAATCACTATGCTCATCAAGTAAAGGTTCATCGACATTAACAACGGTTAGTCGGGCATCATGGTCCTTTTTCATTCTACTGGCGACATGTAATGCTTTTTCACTATGTTCTGATCCGTCAAAGGCGATTAAGATACGATTGTAAGACACCATGAAAAATTCTCCTTCCATGTTTTCTTGAAGTCAACTTCTTACAACCTTATATTCACTTTTTTAGCCCCTTTTAAACATTTTATTTAAAATATGCAACATCATTATTTATATGTAACAGGAATATCTTTTTTTTGGATGTCTCTTTTCGTTAGTAAAAATTGTTCCCGATGATTAAAAAATAATTTGTATGATAATTGAAGAAATATTAGGACCGTTATCGATACAGTTCCAACAACACCAAGCATAACGGACACTTGATATTTTACTGCTGTAATCGGGGATTGCCCAGCAATGATTTGCCCTGTCATCATTCCGGGTAAAAAGATAATCCCCATCCCAACCATTGCATTTATTGTCGGCAACATTGCATCATCAAAAGCCCTATTCACAATTGACCGAACGGCTTCTTTTGGGGATGCTCCTAACATTAATGAGTTTTCTATCTTATCTTTTTGATCATTTAACCCAGACAGTAAATTGTTCATTCCCAATGTCATACCTGTCATCGTTTTCCCAATAATCATGCCACTAATCGGAATAAAATATTGCGGTTCATACCAAGGGTCAAGTTGTAATACGACGAGCATAAAATACCCTAGGTTAATAGTAATACCAATGATCATTGCCATTGCAATAAATTTTTTTATGGGAAAATATAGTTGATGATTTGATCGTTGATACACATTAATAATGGCAAATCCAAGCATGATAGAAACAATGAGTACTGTAATCCACGGATTCGGGTAATCTAGTACAAATACAAGAATATAACCGACCAAAATAAGCTGTAATGTCATCCTCAAAGCAGCCATAACAATTAGTTTCTCGCGAGGTATCTTTTTTAACTTTACAATAAAAAAGACAATGATAATGAATACATAGGCACTTACTAATTGCCAAATCGTAAAATCCATCACATTACTTTCTCCCATTATGATTCAGCTTCCTTTAGTTTCTTACTATATTGATCCATATTAATGGTCGTTTGTGCATATTTTTCCGATAAATGTGGATGGTGTGTCACCATGATGACTTGTTGATAATGGTCACGGGCAATTTGCAAAAACCTCCCTATCACATGATAAGTCGTTTTATCATCGAGGTCTGATGAAGGTTCATCGAGCAAATATACTTCAGCTTGTTCCATTAAAAGCACCCTAGCTAACGCTACTCTTTGCTTTTCTCCGCCGGATAATTTATTAGCATTATCATCAAGTGATTTATTCACTGAAAATTGTTGTAAATAAGTGTTTAATTGCTGATCATCAACGACCTCTTCCTTCAAATAGTTCAACCCTATAAGTAAATTTTCACGTATAGTTCCATCATATATAACAAAATTTTGTGGCACCATGACGATTTTCTGCCGCAAAGTTTGAGGTTCATAGTCAGTTAGTAACTTATCCTTAAATAAAATCTCTCCCGTTGTTGGGTCGTCTAAGTTATTCAACAAACGTAATAACGTCGATTTTCCTGTTCCACTTTGCCCTATAATGGTGATGACATTTTCTTTTAATGTTAATTCCTCGATTTCAAAGACATCTTTTACGACGATATTTTCCAGTTGAAACATGAAGATGCTCCTTTTTAAAATGTCTTTCTTATTTATTCCCTATTTAGTGGATTATCACACATTTCTTTAATTTTAACTGTTTATGGATTTTGTAACTGACTAGTTCAACTTCAACAAGATTATTCATACATCTCATCTAATAGTTCAATTAAAATGTCGGGTCGATCTGTAATAATTCCATTGGCCCCTAATTCGATTAATTCTTTCATTGTTTCTCGGTCGTTAATCGTCCAATAATGAACATCCATTCCTTGCTTTTGGGCACCTTTTATCAGTTTTTTATCTTTCAAATTAATAAATCCTTCATCTGTAGGAATTTCAAGTGCATGAACAGAAGGTCGATATAAACCATTTAGAAAAATTTTATGTAAAATGACAAATTTCGTTACTTCCTGTCTTCCCGCTGCAACAACTGCCCTACCATCAGAGACATCTACCATAATATCCACCATTTCTTGATCAAATGATGCGATAAGGGCTCTGTCCTCAATTCCGTATTTTACTAACATATTCCACAGCTTTTCAGCAATTGGACGGTATAATTCTGGATAATTTGTATCTTTTATTTCTATATTCCAACGCATATCAGGAATTTGTTCAAACATATCTTCCACTGTTGGTAAAGTGATACCTTTCCCTTTAAAACTAAATTCACCATCAAGGTCTTGGAATTTTGCTCCCGCATCAACAGCCTGAATTTCATCTAATGTCATATCATTAATGGTTCCCGTTCCATCTGTTGTTCTATCTAATGTCGGGTCATGGATTGGAATTAAATAGCCATCCTTAGACATATGTATATCAAATTCAATAATATCGACCCCCATTTCATATGCATTTAAAAATGCTTCCATCGTACTTGAGGGTGCTAAATGTTGCCCCCCTTGATGGGCCATCACAAGTGGCCGATCATTTTCAAACATAGGATGCTTTTGTTTTGGTGTAAAAGGCATTAAATAAATGATAAACCAAATGGCAATTAATACGACCAATCCGATGCCAATTTTTCGCCAAACCGACTGTTTTCTTGGCTTTTCCTCTTCTTTTACATTCTGAATTTCACCCATCAATACTTCCCCCTTTTGAAAAAGTAATCCTACACCTATTATTTTAACATTTATTCCACTTCATGGGAGAAAATCCTTTAGACTTACATAGTTTTAAGTAGCGAGTAAACTTCCCACAAATTTAATCCATCATAAATCCTAAAAATAAAAAGAAGCACTGCTGAGTAATCTCGAACAATGCTTCTTTACTTTATGTAAGCCGTACACCCATCATCGATAAAATCACCTTATGCGTTACTTAAATTCATAGCTCAATCTAGGCAACCCTACGGCACACAAGAGGATCCATTTACTGCTGCTTCCTTCCGGACCTGACAGGGTTCATGGGTTCCTGTTGCGTAGGACCTAAACGTCAACACTACTCCTTTAAGGCAGACCATAAAATCATCCTACCTCAAATGGGAATTCAGCCTTGCTATAGCGGATTGCAAGTGATAGGGCACCGCTACCTCCCCACCTAGCACGGCAAGTACCATTATACGTTTTTCACAAATAAATTGCAATGGAAAATGAATCCTCTTATTTTAAATGTCTATTAGTTTTCAACCATGATTCTAATTTCCTTACAGGTAACGGTTTGCAATAATAAAATCCTTGTCCTTCAAAACAATTTTCTTTTATTAAAAATTGGATATGATCTTCCTCTTCAATTCCTTCAGCAATGACCTCAATATCTAAGTTTTTTGCTAAAATAATGATTGTTTTAATAATTGTTTTATTACTTTCATTCAAATTTGCTAAAAATGACCTGTCTATTTTTAAACAATCAACATTAAGTTTACTTAAATAATTTAATGAGCTGTAGCCTGTCCCAAAATCATCGATACTTACTTTAACGCCAATATCTTTTAATTTGTTGATATTCATCATAGCATAATTTGGTTCCATTGAGACACTCTCTGTAATTTCTAGTTCTAAATATTTGGGTTCCAAATTTTCCTCCCTTAGAGCCCTACGAACAATCATATGTAAATCACCTTGGATAAATTGCCTGAACGAAATATTAACAGCCATAGTCAAATCAGTATATCCGGCATTATGCCATTTTTTAAGTTGTTGACATGCTGTATGGATGATCCATTCTCCAATTGGAACAATTAACCCTGTTTCCTCTGAGATTTTAATAAACTCATTTGGTGGTACAATTCCAAGGTCTTGGTGATTCCAACGTAATAATGCCTCAAAACCAGTTAACTTATTTTCTTTTAATTGCATTTTTGGCTGGTAATATAATTCTAATTCATTATGAATTAATGCTTTTCTTAAATCCGCTTCAATTTTCACTTTCTTTAAGTTAAATTCGTGTAATTCCTTTGTGAAATATTGATAATTATTTTTTCCCAACCTTTTTGCTAAAGATAAAGCTGTATAGGCTGCCTTCATTAAATCATCCTCTATTTCACCATCATCCGGATACACACCTATACCAATACTTAGCGTAATTGAAAAGCCAACCCGATAATGCTCCAATGCCTTCCTAATGTTTCTAATAATCCTTTCCGCTATGTTTCCAGCTTCAATTCTGTTGACACCTTTTAACACAATGGCAAATTCATCACTACCCTGACGAGAAATGATATCTTCAAACTTTATATTTGATTGTAGGTACTTTGCAATGTCCCTTAACATTTCGTCTCCTGTTGAATGACCAAAAATATCATTTACATTTTTAAATCGGTCTAAATCAATTAATAATATGCTAAAAATTGATTTAGTTAATTTTACTTGGTCAATATAATCGGATAATAATTCGTCAAAATAGGTTCTGTTCATGAGATTTGTTAATGAATCATAGTGTGCCAAATGTTGTATTTTATTTTCATATAATTTCCTTTGTGTAATATCGATGACCGAACCGATTACTTCAGTTACTTTATCTCCATCAATTATCGGTGATAGAGTAATATAAAAGAAGTATTTTCTCTCGGTTGTATAGAAAGGTATTTCGAAGTTGGTATCTTTATTTTCAAATGCTTTTGTAAAATGATAGTGTAATATTTCCGCTGTCTCGGCAGAAAATAGATCATATACCGTTTTATTTTTCGTTATAGATGAATCATATCCCAATTCCTTTATCAAGACACCCTCACTCAAAGTAAAGATAATATCATGATTGTTTAATTTAGATAATCTAAATACTCCGTTTTGTACATTTTGAACGACTGTATTAAAGTTGTTTTCCATGGTCAGTGCTAATTTTTCTTCCGCTTCTATCCGGCTTGTTATGTCAGTTCTGATTGAGATATATTGACTAATAATACCTTCTTCATTAAAAAAGGGGACAATAAATGTTTTAACCCAGTAATAACTACCATCTTTTGCCTTGTTTCTTATTTCCCCTTCCCATGTCTCGCCACTTTTAATCGTATCCCATAAATTTTTTATAAACGATTTTTCATGGTAATTTGAGTTTACCAGCCTATGTGACTTTCCAATTATCTCTTCCTTACTAAACTGAGATATTTCGCAAAATTTATCGTTAACATAATTAATCACGCCATTCTCATCAGTAATCGCTATAATGGAAGATTGATCTAAGGCATTTTTTATATCAATTAACTGTTTTAAAGCATCCTTAGTCGATCCTTTCAGACGTTTAAATTCAGAAATATCGTGAGCAAAAAGTAAATATCTAGGCTTGTTATCTAAATGACCTTGCACAGGTGTTACAAGTACCTTTAATGACTTATTATTTTTACTTTTTTCAGAAAGTTGTAAATTAAAGTAATTACTTTGCTGAGACCTAATGGCATTTTCTAATTTTTGCATACTTTCTGGTGCTAGACCGATTTTTTTATAGGATAAACCTAGTATTTCATCCTTATCTGATTCAATCAATGTTAAAAATGGTTCATTGACAGATAAAATTGTTCCATTGGAATCAATCATTAAAATATAGTAATTGTCTGCCAATGTTTCTATTAAATTTTGTAATTCCAGTTTCATCACATTCATACACTTGACTCCATTTTCTATTTTTTTGTTTGATTCATATAGACTGCAATAATTGTTATTTTTCGGGCAAGTTTAATATCATTTTAGTATGACTGTTTTTTCTTTACTCTAATGGTGTGAAAAAAATTACTAATAATTCTTTGACATTCATCTGCAAGTATTCCACTTGTGACATTTACTTGATGATTAAACTTAGACTCCTCTAATAAGTTCAATATCGTTCCTGCACAGCCTGCTTTTTGGTCACTTGCACCAAATACGACCCGTTTAATTCTTGATTGAACGATAGCCCCTGCGCACATAGGACATGGTTCTAAAGTGACGTATAATGTACAATCCTCTAAACGCCAGCTGTTTAATTGCTTATTTGCCTTTGTAATCGCTATCATTTCTGCATGTGAAACCGCTAATTTTGTTGATTCTCGCTCATTATAACCCGATGCTATGATTCCATTTTGATTAACAATGATGGCGCCAATAGGAACCTCATTTATTTCTTCAGCCTTTTTTGCTTCCTTCAATGCCAGATGCATATATTGTTCATCCTTATCCATCGATCATACTCCTTTAATGATAAGTTTGCAAAATCTAGTATATATGTAAAATTCCCGTCATACATTATGATGAATCCATCTTTGAAAGGAGAATCATTGTGCAAATTCATGTTGTTGAAAGTGGAGAATCATTATTTTCAATTGCAAGTCTTTATCGAACCTCAGTCCGATCAATAACAGAAGCAAATGAGTTAAGCACATCTAATTTAGTCATCGGTCAATGTTTAGTCATTCCCATCATTGGGGAATATTATTTCGTCCAACCAGGTGACAGCCTTTTCTTATTAGCGGAAAAATTTAATATTTCAATGGAGGAGCTTGCTCAAATTAATCAAATTTCATTAAATATGACATTGCCAATTAACCTACGTATTTATATCCCTCCAAGACCTAAAAGTGATATCACATCTTTTGGATATGCCGAGCCAATTGGAAATACATTTTCTGTTACTCTCGAAAATTCGATTAGGGATGCCGCTCCCTTACTTACTTATATCGGTTTATTTAGCTATCGTGTTAATAGAGATGGTACACTAACTCCCCCTTTAATAAACAATTTAAAACAAATTGCCTCAGATAATCAAACAAATCTTTCACTCGTTATGACAAATTTAGAAGGGGCTACATTTAGTTCTGAACTTGCCCACATTATTTTAACCGTTACTGCCGTACAAAATAACCTTATCGATCAAGTGATTAATACTGCCTTGGCCGAGGGCTTCCAAGAAGTTCACGTTGATTTTGAATTTATTTTTCCTGAAGACCGTGAAGCTTACAATGCATTTTTATTAAAATTAAAAGCACGAATTACTCAGGCAAATTTATTATTATCGACCGCCCTTGCACCAAAAACGAGCAGTACACAAATGGGACTACTATATGAGGCACATGATTATGCTTTCCATGGTGAAGTAGCTGATTTTGTCGTTATTATGACGTATGAATGGGGTTACAGTGCTGGACCACCACTTGCAGTTTCTCCTATTAATGAGGTAGAAAGGGTACTTCAATATGCGCTAACAGAAATCCCATCGAATAAAATTTTAATGGGACAAAATTTATATGGCTATGACTGGACACTTCCTTTCATTCAAGGAGAAAGTTTTGCCCGAGCTATAAGTCCGCAACAAGCAATCGACATTGCTAGAAATAATAATGTCGCGATTTTATTTGATGAACTAGCTCAAGCCCCTTTTTTTGATTACATTGATAATGAAGGGCTTGAGCATCGCGTTTGGTTTGAAGATGGTAGATCAATTCAAGCGAAATTCAATCTTATTAAACGGTTAAACCTCTTAGGAATTGCCTACTGGAAGCTTGGCCTATCGTTCCCACAAAATTGGTTACTATTAATGGATAATTTTAATATCAGAAAAAACATCAACCAAACTTAAATCGTTAAAAAAATGAATCCTCTTCCTTACGAATAATCATACCAAAAGGCGAAACTAATAAATAACTACATAAAATAACAAATATAAACATCATCTTCCAATAAAATACCATTTCCATAATTGGGAAAAGCACAAAGTTAATGATGACGACAATGAGCAGAAAAATCGGTTCCCTCCATCTAAATTTTCTAGATGGATAGTTTCTTTTTTTACAGTGAGGACATCGGAGTAAAAATAATGTTTTCATTGTTTCCTTGTAAGACCACTTTTGATGGCAATGTTGACATGTAGGTAATGAAAGGTACTCCTTTTTCATTTATTATCTTCTCTCCTTCAAATTTGTTATTCACTTTTACCAAGTTCTATTGAACGATTCATCGCACTTTTAACACATTCCACCACAGTGTTTTTAAAATTATTTGCTGTTAACGAAGCTATCCCGGCTGCAGTTGTACCATTTGGACTGGTTACATTCTCCCTTAAAACTTCCGCCTGTTCATTTGATTGGGATAACATTTTTCCGGCTCCTATAACCGTTTGATTAATTAATTGTTTTGCTATCTTTTGTTCCAATCCTTCTTCAATCGCTGCCTTTTCCATTGCTTCAACCAAGTAATAAATATAAGCCGGCCCACTTCCTGAAATTGCTGTTACAATATCCATTTGGCTTTCTTCAACAACTGACACGGTTCCAATGGCTTGAAATAATGTTTTAGTCGTCTCAATATGATCATCTGAGGCAAAATTACCTTTGGCAATTGCTGTTGCTGAATACCCGATTGTTGCTGATGTATTTGGCATTGTGCGAATAACAGGATTTTTTCCATTTAGTTCTGATTGGATATAATGTGTTGAAATGCCAGCAATAACTGATACAACAAGTTGATTTTCCTGTAAATATTCATTTATCTCACTAAGGGCATTTTTTATATCGTAAGGTTTTGTAGCTAATATAACAACATCAGCATCCTCAATCACTTTTTGTTTATTTTTTGTAATGATGACACCATATTTGCGATGTATTTCATTTAATCTATCTTCATTATCTTTATTACTAACATATATTCGTTCTTTTTTTGCAAATTTCTTATTAACAAGCCCTGCAATAATCGCTTCTGCCATTGAACCGGCGCCAACAAAAGCTATTTTGTTCATGGAATTAACATCCTTTCTTTTTCATTAAAAAAACCCCATACATCCTAAATTAGGACGAATATGAGGTTTGAATATCCGCGGTACCACCTATATTGGCATTATGTGCCCACTTCATTTTGATAACGCAATACTATTGCGGTTAGTTTTACTAACGACTCCTAGATAGGTTCAATAATGACATATCTGATAGGATTTTTCAGCCAATGAATCCTAATCTCTTTTAGTTGTTCATTATTTACTTGTCTATTCAACATCTTTTATATGATATGCTTATTAATTAAAATATATGTTGGGGCTACTTTTGTCAAGCTTTATATTTTTAGGGAATTTGCTGTTTCTGAATGAGAGAGACGGCTTCCCTCATTTAATTTTGTAGAGTTTGCTGTTTCTAAACGGGAGGAACGGCTTCAAATCTTATCAATCAGATTTTATTTTAGGGAAAATAAATTTCACACTCTCCGCAATCCATTGGGCAAAAGGGAAACGTGACATCGCAATTAGCACCTTTTGTAAAATTTTTCTTAAAAAAAGTCTGTATGATATAATTGGTTAAAGAGAAAAGAAAGGTGATAAACAATGAAATCAGGACCTGCCTTAAGACAATTAGCTTCACATCAGGCTATTCATGATGCTGCACAGGCTCAAGCAAAGGAATTCACGGAAATTACAGCTGCACTATATCATGATGGACAAGCAGAAGAGTGCTTAAAAGCTGCTAAAGAGTTACTTAAACATTGGGAAGAAAAGATAATTGCTCATGCTGACTCTGAAGATAATGGTTTATTTTCGGAGCTTTTAGAGGAAGGTAATATTGAACATAAACATATATATATGTTAATGCGGGACCATGACCTTTTTCGACAAATAGCAGCACATATTAAATCATTAATAGAAGAACAAAATAAAGTAACCATTGAAACTATTCATGCATTTCAAACATTAGTTGTTCTTAATAATTTTCATCACCGTGGAGAAGAGACTTACTTGTTTCCCGATGAATAATTAAGGAACACAGCCTAAGATCGCCACGTCCTGTGGCAACGTCTACG
>DKGO01000122.1:0-141 GCA_002453315.1 Caryophanales bacterium UBA6768
TCGGTCGAGCACTTAACCACAAATGAAAGGCCGAAATGGCTCGTTCTGCTTCGCCGCGAAAATGCTTCTTTTGAGTAAGGGATGATAATCCCGACGGAAGAAGAAAATTTTAGCAAGAAGCAAGCCATTGAGGCTAGACAA
>DKGO01000122.1:362-7014 GCA_002453315.1 Caryophanales bacterium UBA6768
GCTAGACAACAACCATGGATGTCGTATCTGGTTTTGAAGGTATACCCTTTAATTAAATAACTGTCTAGTGACGATTGCGAAGAGGTCACACCCGTTCCCATTCCGAACACGGAAGTTAAGCTCTTCAGCGCCGATGGTAATGGGGTTCGCCCTGTGAGAGTAGGACGTCGCTAGGCAGTTTTGTTTTTACATAGATATTTTGATAAAATATAGATACTTATTCCACAGTAGCTCAGTGGTAGAGCTATCGGCTGTTAACCGATCGGTCGCAGGTTCGAATCCTGCCTGTGGAGCCATGCTTCCATAGCTCAGTCGGTAGAGCGCTTCCATGGTAAGGAAGAGGTCGCAGGTTCAAGTCCTGTTGGAAGCTTTATAGTAAGTGTTGAGAAACCCCTTTATATATAAGGGTTTTTTCTTTTTTTATCTATAGTATATTCTGACCACATTTCCTTAACAAAGTTTATTGACCACATTTTGACCACATTAGTTTGACTTGCTTGTTGACTTGTCCATTTTTTTGTGAAATCGTTTCCCGAAGTTTATTGCGGTTTGCTTTTGCATATTAGGTAAAACATGTGCATAAGTATCCATTAATGTTCGTACATCATGTCCTAGGCGTTCAGCCACAGTTTTTGGGTTTTCCCCTTCTTTTAGAAGCATCGTTGCATGGGTATGCCGAAGACTATGAAAGTCCAATGGTCTAACATCTGAATTTCTTATAATTCGGTAGTGTGTTCTCAAGAGGTTTCTAGGGATAATCGGGGTGCCTTTTGAAGTTGGAATGACTAGATTATGATCCTCATATGACGGTCCTAACAGTAGTTTTTCCTTAGCAATTAACTTTTTATGTTGCTTGATCTGATTCATTGTGTCTTCATCAATAGATATACTCCGTTGACTGTGCCTTGATTTTACTTTTGGTACTAGTTCTTTTCCATCATGTTCTAGTGTTTGTGTTACAGCAATTGTGCCGTTACTAAAATCCACGTTTTTCCAAGGTAATCCTAATATTTCGCTCTGTCGCATTCCTGTAGTAAGTGCGAGTAGAAATGCAATGTATTGGCGTTCTTTCCGAGCGAAGCTTAAAAATTTGTTTGCTTCATCATAATCCCAAACTTCAATTACTTTTTTATCCCTTGACGGCGATTCAACTAAGTCAGCCGGATTAGAAGCGATTATTCTCCTCTTTACGGCTTGGTTTAAAGCATTTTTTAGTACAGCATGAATGTCAGCAATGGTTGTGTTTGACAATTTACTTTCCTTTATAAGAGAGCTATACAATTCGTTTATATGGTGCTCGGTTAATTTTGAAAGCTCTATAAACCCGAGACCTGGTTGAAGGTGATTCCGTATGATGGTTGAATATTTGTTTTTCGTCGCTTTTCTAATTTTGTTTTTGCTTAATAACCACCTATCTAAATAATCTTTAACCAAAGTTTTAGATGGCAACGAAACTTCACCTTTACTATTTTTGCTGATTAATTCCGCACAGTGTGCTTCCGCCTCCTTCTTTGTTTCAAAGCCACGTCTTGTTATTTGAATTCTTTTCCCAGTTCTTGGATTTCTTCCTAAATCAGCTGTATATGACCACATATATCCTTTTGCATTACTTTTTACATTGTACTTACGGAAATATGCCACTCATTTTCACCTCCTTTCAAGTATCGAAGGTTATTTTATATATTAATTGTTTTTATATAGTCCGATAAAGCTCTTTCGAGTTTAATCATTGAATTTATCATTTCATCTTGAATCTCTGGCCATTTGTCTTCATCGTTATAGCCACCTAGTGTGATTGTTTTCGCGATACGTTTAAATCGGTTATCTTTGAGCTTTTGCCAATCTAATGGTTCTCCGAATTGTTCTTCTATTTTTTCTTTATTACTGCGGAAATCCTCAAATATCTTCATGTTATCCTCATAGCTACCACGGTCAATATACAATTCAATTCCGGTTTCATGCTCCCTAATGACATAGGCGTATGCAAGACCGCTTATTCCAGCTCCTGTACCAAGCCATGTTCTTAAACTAGGTGTTATATTTGCATGTAAATTAGTTTTTGCTTTACTTTTTTCCAATAAAGAAGCCCAAAACTTTTTGCGCATGGCGTGTCTTTCAGATAATACCCTCTTTTTCTCACCTGTTTCTCTTGCCTCTTCACTAGGTCCAACGATTAATGTTAATAATGGCGCAGGGACTGAGTCACCTATTTTTATTCCTTCAAGCTTTACAAGATAAAAACCCGCTGCATATGATTCATTTAGCCAGGTGATAGCGTTAATATGTTCTGGTCGAGCGTCGGCAACAATCCATATTGCCGTTGTGGCATCCATGGCTGTTAAATATGTAATCAATTTACCGAGGTGGTCATGATCGCTTCGTTCTAATTGATTTTCAATAACGACGATATTCCCAGACTCATCTTCAGAAACTAAATCGACACTAAAGTTCCCCGTTGATTTTTCTCTTTCAGGAGGACTAAGCCTTAAACCAAGTTCATCATTAAGAAGATCAATGTTTTCTTGAAGCCACGTTGTAAAGTCATGGGCTTCATGCTTCCAAATACTACGTAATGGCACTCGTTCAATTCTTCCTATCAAGTAGATTCAATCCTTTCAAGTTACCTCGGTTCAAAAATCACTTGTACAACTTTTCCGCAAATCCGTGCGTTTCCATCTGTGATTAAAAGGGGATCATATTTTGAATTGTCAGGATAAAGGAAAATCCCTTGTTCCGTTTTTTTAACCCGCTTCAACGTTGCATCTTCACCATTTACATTTACGACCGCGATATCCCCAGATTCGACATCAGATTGTTTTTTTACCAATACACGGTAACCGTCGCGAATTCCACTTTTACCTTCCATCGAATCTCCTTCAACCGTAAGCATAAACAGTTCGCCTTCTTTATATTTACCTGCTTCATCGGGTATCTTTATATATTCAATGATGTTTTCCTCGGCATCTAAAGGATCACCTGCAGGAATTTTACCAATCAGGGGAACGGAGATAATTCCGTGTTCTCTTTTTATAATGGATTGGTAATCGTGATCATCGAATCCTAATAGGTAGTTCGGAGAAACATCAAAAAATTCAGCAGCTTCAAGCATTCGATTTTGACGTGGTCGTCTATCGCCATTTTCGTAAGCTGCAATCGTTGTTTGTGTGACGTTTAAAATTTTTCCTATTTCAGATTGAGATAATTTATTTTTCAATCTAAGTTCTTTGAAGCGTTCACCAAATGTCGGCATGTTAATGACTCCCTTTCTGACTAACACTTTGGTCATAACTGATTATATCACTTAAAGTAATTATTGCCAATAGACAGAATAAATCTTAAAGTGATAATTTTCTTGCATTATAACTTTAAGTGATGTAATATAATGGTGAAATATCACTTAAAGTGCTAAAGGGGGAATTAAATGGAAGCAAGAAAAAATGTACGATTAATTCAATTACGTCAAAAGGAGGGTTGGACACAAAAATCATTAGGCGATAAAGTTGGTCTTTCCCAAAGTATGATCGCGCACATTGAATCTGGGTCTAAAGAGCCGAGTCGTAAATATCGGATAAAGATTGCAAAATTGTTTGATGTATCTGTGGAGTGGCTCTTTTATGAACAAGTGGAGGATCTCATATTTGTAGGAAGCAAGGAAGGGGGTAGTCGAGATGCCTTGTCCAGAGAAGCGACAATATCCGATTGTTCTTAAGGCAGAGCATATTTCTGAAATTCTTGGTTGCTCGAAGCGAGTTGCCTATGAAATTATGGAGCAGCAAGACTTTCCACTTGTCCGCATGGGTAGATTGAAGCGGGTTGGACGCGACGCTTTTTTTGAATGGTTTTCTCGTCGCTCCGTAAATAGTTAATTAAAAGGGGGAAAACAATGATTCAAGCTGTGCCAGAAAATTTAAAGATGGATCGTTATTGGAGACCGTTTCTATTTTTATTTAGTGGACATGCTAAACTGTCGCATTATTTTACTGAAAAGTATGTCAATTTGGAAAAACGATATGTGAAGGTTCAATCATTAAAGTCTGTTAGTCGAGGATGGAGTCAGAGTGAAAGGTTCATGCTCAATTTAGCATTACATTTATTTAATGCTTCAAACAAGCTCCCAAACGGCTTAGATGACATGGATTACTTAGATGCTGAAAATAAGCAATTAGCGTTAAAAGCCATTCGGATGCGTTATGGCAATTGGGGGGATTAAAACAGTGATGTTATTAATAGAACAAAAAAGACTGTTTTTAATTCCTTATCGAAAAGACTAGAGTCGGGGGACTCTTCACTCGAATTAAAAGAACAAGCAACAGTCTTTATATAAGCAGTCTAGCAAAGTATGAGTATTTTTTATAATTAACAGCCTATAACGGAGCTGATGCCATGAATTATGTAAGAGAGATAAACGCGTTTTACGATCGGCTTGAAATTAATCCTCTGAGTGTTTCTGCGATTGCCCTATGGTATGCATTGATGCACATATGCAACAAGGCAGGATGGCCAGCGAATTTTTCTGTTGCTGTATCCGTTCTTTCAATCAAGTCAGGATTGAAGGAGCGAACCGTTTATCTCGCTAGAAATGAATTAAAACAAAAAGGTTATATTAACTTTCAGTCGCGAAAAGGTAATCAATCAGCCACTTATCAAATGAATTCTTTATGTCTACCACTTACCAATCCCTTAGCTAAAAACACACAAGGACTGTCTGCAACAAATACAGGCAGTCATTCAGATAGTGATGAACAAACAAGAACATTCAAATCTACTGACACTGGTGAAGCATTAATTAAACAAAAGAAAACAAAACAAAAATTACAAAAAGAAGATCCATCGCAAAATCCTTTTAGTTTTTATGAAGAAAATGGGTTTGGTTCATTGTCCCCGGTTGTCATTGAGGATATCAATTATTGGCTGAATTATAAAGAATTTAATGAGCCTGAAATAATCGTGATTGAAGCAATGAAACAAGCGGTTATAAATAATGCAAGAAGTTGGAACTATGTTTCAAAAATATTAATTGATTGGAGTACCCATAAGTTAAGTTCAATGCAAGACATCAAAGCTCATCAAGTGCATTGGCAACAAAAAAAGTCAAAGGTGACATCAATTAAACGTAAATCGAAAGGACATGATGAAGTTGAACGCAATAAAAGACGTACTCGGCCAGACTACACGAGCTATGACTTTGGATTTTAACATCGTGGAAAAGTACACATGCTCTGGGTGCGAGGAAACCATTACAGTCCGAAAAGTGATTATGCCGATTGGACCTGAGAAAGGAAAATCAACAAACATTGATTATGGATGTAAATGTGAAGAACAAAGCATCGTCAAAAAAATCTTGCAACAAAGAATTGAAATGAAAAAACAACGGACGTATAAAGTATTTGACCAAAATAGCTTAATTAATGACCAACTCAAACAAGCAACGTTTGAAAACTTTAAACGACATGACGACAACCTTGCTAAAGCATTTCAAAGTGCAATTCAATATGCAAAAAATTTTTCAAAACAAGATCCACAAAACCTAATCTTCAGTGGCTCTTACGGAATTGGGAAATCGCATCTTGCTTGTGCTATTGCGAGTTACCTTATGGAGAAAGGATATTCAGCAATTTTTATATCTGTCCCGAAATTACTAACGAAATTGAAAGCGACATATAACCGAAACAGCGAGCATACAGAGGACGATTTACTTTCAATGATTGAAACCGTAGATTGTCTCATTCTTGATGACATAGGAGCAGAATATGGATCGGATCATCATAGTTGGGCCACATCAAAAGTTTTTGAGGTAGTAGATAGTCGAATCGGAAAGCATACGATCTACACAACGAACTTGAATGGGGAAGCATTACAAGAAAAAATTGGACCTCGAAACTTTTCTCGAATGATGCAAGATACTGAAGTCATCACAATGCATGGGGAAGACTATCGGCTTCGAAATTTTAAATAAAAAGGAGAGGTTAAAAATGAAAAAGTGTAAACATTGTAATGGTTCAGGTGTTCTTCACCGAATTATTGATACAGGCATGCTTACGTATGAGCCGTGTTACTACTGTAAAAAAATAAATAAGAAACCACCATCAAAACCCCAAGTGAGAAAGAACATGCATCCATCATTGCTTGTTCACTAAAAGCGACGAAGTGGCGAAGACACTTGGTCGCATGACAAGCCTACCACCTCAACCTTCCATGACACCAGAACTGCTTCATCGTTGCCGAGGGATATGGCCGGACGGAAATATGTGCAACGTTTCCGGACGTCTGATTTGGAAAAATCAGAGAAGACAAGCCCCTTCCCATTGGTCCCTCCTCAAAATGAAATGCAGTCCTTATTTGTGCAAGTGCCAATGAAGCAGAAGCGGAATGACCGGCACGCTGCACAATGGGGATGGGTGTGTGGGTGGAGCTTGAGGAGGGATAGAGGGAAGGGGCGGTATCCTGCTGGCTAACAAAGTCATGGCCCATTTAATATAAGAGATGGTAGGCTCAACAGCACGATGCCAAGATTTTCTTGAACCGATCATACTTTCATCAAATCATGGCATGGTGCGAACGAGTATGCTTGTAAACCGCTTCATGGAAAACACCGCACGATGTCCCGCTTCGACTTTCAATTTTACTTGCTGTTATGAAGCGGGACATGGTG
>DKGO01000097.1 GCA_002453315.1 Caryophanales bacterium UBA6768
AGCCTAAACATATTATACGAGGGGGAGTAAATTGAAATCATCAGGAAAAGAGCTTCAGGAAGAACAGAGTAAGACTTCAATAAGGGAACAAAAGAAACCAAATAAAAAGCATCGTAAAAATGGCTCATTTCTAGGCAATATCAGCATTGGCAGCAAGTATTTATCAGTTTTTACAATTTCCGCAATTCTATTTATTATTTCTATTATTCTTGTGTATACACAGTTAAATCAGGTAAAACTCAATGTGGAAGATATTGTGGAGAAAAATCAATTGACAAATGACATGAATGATTTAGGATTTATGGCTAAGGAACAAGATTATATGATACTGGAGTATTTACATACACAAAATGAATACCGGGTAAAGGAATTTGAAGAATTAACAGGGGAAATTCATGAGAGACTTGGTGCCTTAGAAACTTATTTCAAAAATGATGAAACGAATCGTTTTAAAATTGAGAAATTTACTGAAATTATGGCAGAAATTGAAGACGCCTTTTTAAACGATATTGCAGGTGTTGATAAGGAAGATGAGAGGGCAATGCAAGCCCAACTAAGGATAAGTTCTCGTAATAATGCTGCTATTCTCTTTATTGAAGAATTAATTGAAGCGGTAAATGAAAAGCAGGCTGAGTCGGTACAAGTTGTAAAACAGAATATATTACAAAGTATTTTAATATTAATCGTTGCAGGAGCAGTTAGTCTCCTAAGTGGCTATATTATCATGATCATTATAGGACGGATGGTTTCTAAAAATTTAAAGACTGTGGTTCATACAACGACAGAGCTTGCTGGCGGTAATCTAAGTGTGGAAAATGTCGATTATCGTGGCAAAGATGAAATTGGTCAATTGGCAGAAGCGATTAATTTACTTCGTGAAAATATGAATAATATTATTCGTGAAGTGACAAGAGCGTCTAATTCATTGGGGTCTAGCAGTAAAATGTTAACAACGTCATCAGATGAAGTGAAAATAAGTAGTGAGCAAATGGTTCAAACGATGGAAGAATTGGCGGAAGGCGCTGAAACTCAGGCAAATAGTGCAACAGAACTTTCTGAAGAAATGCAGCAGTTTGTCGATTCTGTATTAATTTCACAAAAGGAAGGTCAGTCTATTGTCAGTTCCTCAGAAAATGTTCGTCACTTAACTAGAAGTGGTGCAACATTAATGAATCAATCGGTTGATCAAATGAACCGAATTGACAACATTGTTGCTCATGCTGTTGAGCAGGTAAAGGGACTAGATGAACAATCTATAGAAATTTCGAAACTTGTTGAGGTAGTAAAAGAAATTGCGGATCAAACAAATTTACTTGCATTAAACGCAGCAATCGAAGCGGCACGTGCTGGAGAACATGGCAAGGGATTTGCTGTGGTTGCAGATGAGGTAAGAAAGTTAGCGGAGCAAGTAACAGAGTCTGTCACACAAATTACCCAAATTGTTACTAATATTCAGCGGGAAACAGGGGAAGTAGTGACATCATTAGGAGAAGGCTATGACGAGGTAAAAGAAGGCACTGTTCATATAGAAAAGACGGGTGACAGTTTTGATGAAATTAATGATTCGATTAGCAACATGGTAGAAGGAATATCTAATATGGCTAATCGTTTACAGGAAATTGCCGAAAATAGTGAAAAAATGAATGGTTTAATTAGTGATATTGCTGCAGTTTCAGAGGAAGCAGCAGCGGGAATTGAACAATCTACTGCCTCAACCCAGGAAGCATCAAGTTCAATGGATAAAATTGCATTAAATGCAACAGAATTAGATGAGCTTGCTAAAATATTAAATAATGAAGTGGAAATTTTTACTTTAGATAATACAAATGTTCAAACAAATAAGGATTTGGAACGTGACATTACAGGTCAATCAGAGGAAGTAGATTTTGAGGAGCAAGTTTTGCCAGAGGATGGGGACTCTGATTTTGCGGATATTGATGATGACAAGTTCAAATTCGATGAGGTTTCTTCTGAACTGAAATGATGATAAAGAATAGTTTCATTGACTTATATTAGGAAGTGACAGTGCCATTAGGTAACCATGTAACGTACTGTATCAGTTTTGGTACTTCACAGAATAAATTAAGTTGCTATAAAAGCCCAAAATTATTGACATATATAATTCCTCCATGTAAAATAAAGGCTTGTAAAAAAATAAAAATTAGAAAGGTGATTGAATTACATGTTTTATCATCCTATTTTTTGAAAATTTCCCCGTTATATGTATGGTTTTTTTGGACAGCATAGGAATAGAAAGTATAAATTATTTAACACTTTTCTGTTCTGCTTTCAGACCTTTATAACGAACCTTTACTAAATAGGATTTGCATGTAATTCTTCATAATTTGTCAACTTTCATTTTTTGACTTTTTATTTGAATGTCTAATTATGCCTCCTATTCAGCATTGGATAGGGGTTTTTTCATTTTATGTACCAAAAAGTTTTTACTTTCACGCAATCTATGAAACGGAAAGGTGTTTTTTTATGGATAATGATCCTACTCAAAAATATGAATATTTAGCAGAAGACCCTAATGTAAAAACATTACCCATTATGATTTCATTAATCATTGGGGCCTTTTTTGCTGTATTAAATGAAACATTATTGAATATTGCTTTAACAACATTAATGCAAGAATTTCACATTACATTGCCTACTGTACAATGGATGGCTACTGGATTCATGCTAGTGATGGGAATAGTCATACCAATATCTGCATTATTAGTACAATGGTTTACTACTAGACAGCTATTTATCAGTGTGATGATTGTTTTTACAATGGGGACAATCATTAGTGCCATGGCACCGAATTTTACAATTTTATTGGTTGGACGTTTAATACAAGCCGTTGGAACTGGACTGCTTATGCCAATTATTTTCAATGTGTTTCTGTTACTTTATCCCCCACTTAAACGTGGGAAAATTATGGGCCTAGTTGGGTTAGTTTTTATGTTTGCTCCTGCCATTGGTCCGACATTATCCGGTGTTATAGTTGAATATTTAGGGTGGAGATACCTGTTTATTACAGTGATTCCTTTTACACTTTTTTCAATTGTATTTGCCTATAAATATCTAATTAATGTAGGTAAGGTAACTAAGCCGAAAATCGATTTCCTATCCCTTATGTTCTCTTCTGTTGGATTTGGGGCCATTATTTATGGCTTTAGTTCTGCTGGGGAAAGTAAAGAAGGATTTTTAAGTCCTAGTGTGTATGTTACTATTATTATTGGAGCCATTAGTATTGCCTTATTTTGCATAAGACAGTTTAAGTTGGAAGAACCTGTAATGAACCTTAGGGTGTTCAAATATCCAATGTATACACATGCTGTTTTTATGTTTTTAATTATCATTATGGCCATGTTTGCCTCCGAACTCATATTACCAATTTTTATGCAAGGGCCATTAGCATTAACTGCCGCAACAGCCGGATTAGTTTTATTGCCGGGAAGTATTTTAAATGGGGCAATGTCACCGTTTATGGGTCATATGTTCGATAAATTTGGACCTCGGATTCTGATGATTCCAGCAACTATTGTCCTAAGTGGTACAATGTTTATCATGAGTAGACTGACTACCGAGACACCTGTTTGGGTAATCATTGTGGGATATATTTTATTGATGCTCAGTGTCTCAGCAATCATGATGCCAGCTCAAACGAATGGTTTAAATCAGCTTCCAAAAGCGTTGTATCCACATGGTACAGCCGTTATGACTACTTTACAACCTGTAGCGGGTGCTATTGGGGTTTCTGTATTCATTAGTATTATGAATGCTAGAAGGCTTCATTTCTTAAATAACTCCAGTAACCCCGATAATCCAGCAACAATAAATCAGGCAATGGTGGCAGGTGTTGAACTTGTTTATTTCATCGCCTTCATTATTGCTGTTGTTGCGGTTGTTATGGCATTAAGGGTATATCGC
>DKGO01000181.1 GCA_002453315.1 Caryophanales bacterium UBA6768
TTTGGGGAGGTACTTCCTTTTTCAATGTTTTAAACCCTTGTCCTATAAGGGCTCAGAATTATGAAATTTACTCAATTATAAGATTTTTTAAAATTCAGGAGAAGAACAATGATGAAAAATATGTTTTTATCATTATTTGCAATTTTATTTTTAATAACAGGTTTTAATTTAACTAAGCCTATCCATGCTACTGAAATAATAAATGGGAAACAGTGTTATTAATTCAGTGTTTTAGAGTGACTGTGCTTATTTCTAGAAAAATCCCTTTATCTCCCAAATCAAGAAACACACCAGTACCATGGTGTGTTGTATGAGTGTGCTAGGCATGCACAGATTTTACAGGGTTGAAGTCCCAAGCCGTGAAGGCAGTAGTGGCGGTTAGCTTAAGACAGGGGTGTCCATTGAGAGATGGAATCTGGAGGAAGCCAGCGGCAAATCTCCGCCCTTAGGAACATAGAACTCCATTAGGCTAGATGTACCTGAATGAGATTGCTTAACAAATCAAAGTTCTTACTGTCAAAGGGTACATAGAGTAAATGAAGAGGGGGACATGGGGAGGAAGGATATGTGCTTACCCTTGGGGGTCTGATAAATAAGCGCAACACATTGCGTACCCGGACATATGAATGTCCGCTGAATTATCAAAAGTCAGCAGAAGCCATAGTACCAATCACTTTTGAAATGATTGGGAAGGGTTGAATCATTTTAGGAAGAATTATCTCATCCGTACGCAACACTTGATGAAGCAGAAACATATGAACCTTCCTACTGAAGGAAATGGTGAATTCCGTTGGGGTCAGTAGAAGGGTGGAAAGTGATCGCCACACAAGAAGAGCGATAATTCACGTAGGAGTTAGATACCATGTTAGATAGAATCCGTCACGGGAAAACTTATTACTGGCGATTAAGAAGGTAGAAGAGAATAACTAAAGCCATGGAGTTGACTAAATGCCAGTAGAATCCCTACGATTGTATTTCACAATTGAAAAGTGAACCACTTCGCAATTTAAAATGAACCACTTAAATATTTACTTTTCACAAATTTTTTCCGTTAATTTGAAGGGCTTGACATGGAGCCTCTGTGGGATATGTATTAATCGCCAAGCGCCAATTGGGTAAGGAACATTGGCTTGCACGCAATGCTAACATATCCCCCCCTCCATATAAAGCCTGAACTAAATATTTAAATTAAATTCACAAACTTGGGTGGTTCAATTAGTAGTTAACATGTACACACATAATGCCAATCAATTAATCATGCCCGATGAGTTTTTTCTACCTTTTGGTGGGAGGCTAAACCCTGATAATCGTTGGATTGTCATGGTTTCTTCTCATTCCTTGGGCGGAAGTTGAATTAGACTACGTCAAGCGTCTAGGAAATGCCAATGAAGGGAGTAAGGATTATTTTGTTCGCCTTGCACTTGGCTCTTCTCTCATTATTAAAGAAAAAATGGGTTTAAGCGATGAAGAAACAGTACTTGCCATTACGGAAAATCCGCATTTACAATATTTCATCGGTTTACACGAGTTTTAGGAAAAAGCACCTTTTGATCGCTCATCCATGACACACTTTCGTAAATGATTTGATGCTGATTTTATTAATCATCTTAATGAGCATATTGTACAAAAACAATCCGACGTTATTATATCCAAATTATTTCGTAAATGAATTAAATAATATCCAATTTTTTATCATAAGTATTTTTGTTTGGTACAATTAATTAGATTAGGGAATATTTTAAATACTTCATTATCAATAAGTAAATATAACATTTTGTAAGAAATAGTATTATTAGATAATTAATGATGTTTTACTTTTTTACAGGGGGAATTTACATGAATAAAGAAAAAATACCAAAAAGTAAAAAAGGGTTGTGGATAACGCTTATTTTGTTATTAATAATTACTATCCCTGTTTTCATCTACCTTGGACAAAACAGGGAAGCAATAGCTGGTACTGAAAATAACGGAGGAATAGAAAACTCTGTGAAAAATCAAAATGGGGAAGAAAATACTGCATTAACAGAGGAAGAAATATTGGAAATAAAAAAAGAAATATACGAGATAATAGAAGATATTAATTTCATCGAAGATGAAGAGGAAAAAGATGAAAAGATTGCAGAGTTATTAGAAAAAATAGGTTGGACTTTAGATGAATATGCTGAGAAACTAAATAAAGCAACAGAGCTTGGATTTTCAGTATCAAGAAAAAAGGCTTCAGACATGGAAAAAAATGCAATGAAACAAAGTCTTAATGATGAGTTGTTAGAAGATATGTTAGATGATAGTCCTGAGAGCATTAAAAAGGCAGAAGAAGTTTACCATGAAGCATTATTAGAAGTTGGCCTAACAATAAGTGATTTAAGGAAATACGAGGCACTAAAGGCTAAAGGTGAAAATGCAAGATTGCCTTATGAAAATAATTTCCCTAACGTTACTCCGGCAGAGAAATTTGAAATTATTAAAAACAATTTAACAAAAGAAGATAAAGAAAGAAATGATTTATATAAAAATGACCCTAAGTTATATGAGGATTTGAAGAGTAAAATGAGAAAAGTAATTGGTGAAGATTGGAAAGCACTGAATGGATTAAAAACAATTAAGTTACCAGAAGGCATTGAAAAAATAGAAGTAAATGAAGATAAGATGGTTTTTACTGCTTTTAAAGGTAATGCAGAATCAAGAATCTTTTTCGGTGATAGAGAAGAGGCGGGAGTCTATTTTACCATTTTTGCATTAGTTGATTTTGTTTTTGATGACGGAAGAGTTGAAAAAGTGCTTATTGAAACAAGAGGTAATGATACGAATTTTTGGACGGAAAAAATGAAACAGGAATTCGAAGAAAAAAGAAAAGAAATGCCTACGTTACAATACCCACCAAGGCTAGGTGTGTTAGGAGCCGATAGTGAATTCGACCATTTTAATTTCGAGCATCAAATCGATGATTGGGAAGGCCAACAAGGTAGATATATTATGTTGGACTGGATAGAAGATTAATAGAAAAAGAAGGAAAAATGACAAGATTTTATAGAAGTTTCCATATGCTCCGTTTTTAATATAAAGACGGGGTTTCTTATTGTTTTGTTATAAAAAGAAGGTAGATAAAATTAAGGAACAATTTTAATGTAATAAATCCCAATAAGTTTTGTTAGTGATTATTATTCAAATATATATAAATTGAAAAAAGATTTAATTGTTTGATGAAAAATAATGAAATAATTATCGTTTAAGTTTGTCTTTCAAATTCTGTCCAAATACGCCAACACTTTTAACGCAACTTCTTCTCCCTGCCCGATACAATCGGGAATTCCGATACCGTGAAAAGAACTACCTGCCAAATAAAGTCCTGGTAATTTTTCTTCTAACGAACACTGGATCTTTTTTAATCGCTCTATATGACCAATTGTATATTGTGGCATAACATTTTTCCATCGTGTCACGAATGCAAAATTCGGTTCAACTGTAATCCCCATTGCTATTTCAAGTTCAGCTAGGACAATCGAAATCATCTCTTCATCTGAAACGTTTACCACCTCCTGTTCGGACGGTTTTCCAACATACGTTCGCAGTAAGGCTTTTCCTTCTGGTGTTGTATGTGGCCATTTTCGGTGAGTCCATGTACAAGCAGTCATCCTAAAATTACTGTTTCTAGACACAACGAAACCAGTCCCGTCTAGACCTTCTGGAAAAGCATCCTTATCAAAAGCAAGAACGACATTGGCGACAGAGGACATAGGTATTTGTTTAAGAGTTGAAAATAGCGGATACGCATCAAAAATAGAAGGTAAAGATGAATGAGGTGTTGTCATGATAACGGCGTCTGCTTGTTCAGTTTGTCCATCACTTAACTTAAGTTCATATAAGCCTTCTTTTGTCGCCTTTTCCACCTTTGTACAAAACATAAACATCTCATTACGAAGTACTTCATAAAGTTTATTAATGATTGTTTCCAATCCATTTTGTAATGTTAGAAATTGTCCTTTACGCTTACCTGTACTCGATTGTTCTAATGGCAGTGTTTCTCTAAGTCCCTGTGTTACACTTCCGTACTTTTGTTCAAGTTCATAAAACGCGGGAAAAGAAGCCATTAGGCTCATCTTGTCGATATCAGATGAATAAATTCCAGACAGGAGCGGTTCAACCACGTTTTCAATTAATTCATCCCCAAAGCGATAACGTAAAAATTTTCCTAACGATTGATCGGATGTGGCGGTTCCTTTTGGGATTCTCTGCTCTTTGTGTACCCGTCGTTTTCCATTTTCAGAAATAATCTGCGAATTTGTTAAAGCATCTTCCTGAATTGGAATTCCCATATATGAACCTGCCGGCAAAGGAAATAACGTATTGTTGACTAAAACGTGTGCTTGCCCCGTAGCATTTCGGACTAGTTCATTCGTTAATCCTAATTCTTTCACCAGTTTCGTGGCAGGCTTTTTACGTTCTAAAAAAGAGTCTGCCCCACTTTCAAGGATAAATCCTTGGTGGTGAAAGGTTTTTATTTTCCCACCTAATCGGTTACTTGCTTCGATTACTTTTACCTTATAAGGCAAATGTAAGCGAGTAATCTCTTTTTTTAAGTAATAGGCGGCAGTCAATCCTGTCATCCCGCCACCTACAATTGCAATGCGCTTTGTACTCATGAATGAATACCCTTCATTTGATTCATCACGACTTTAGCCAAGGTTTCGATGAAGAGGGGATGGGTATTCGGCATATCGGGACGATAATAGCCAGCATTTAGTTCATCACAAACAACTTTACATTCATAATCATTATCATATAAGACTTCTAAATGATCAGATACAAAACCAACAGGTGCATACACGAAATGACGATATCCTTTTTGCATATACAAGTCACGTGTTAAGTCTTGGACATCTGGACCGAGCCAAGGGTCGGGTGTATTCCCTTCACTTTGCCACCCAACTTCATAGTTTTTAATCCCTGTTTGATCCGAAATTAGTTTTGCAGTTGCTTCCAGTTGATCGATATATGGATCCCCATCTTGTATGATTTTTTCTGGTAAACTATGTGCAGAAACAATTAATACAGCCGTTTCTTGTTCTGCTTGTGTCATTTCTTCATAGGATGCTTGAATGCTATTAGCCCAGTAGTCGATAAATCCAGGCTCATCATACCATTCTTCGACGGATGATAAAGAAATGCCATATTTATTGGCAGTTTCAAGTGCACGACCATTGTAAGATTTAACACTGAACGTCGAGTAATGTGGGGCAAGTACAATTGATACCGCTCGTTTAATCCCCGCTTTATTCATTGCTTTTACAGCGTCCTCAATAAAAGGTTCGATATGTTTTAGTCCAATATACATTTGGAAATCGTATGTGTCTTGGCTTTCATTTAACTTTTTCTCAAGTGCTTTTGCTTGTTCTTTCGTTATTTGCGCAAGTGGTGAAATACCTCCAATTGCTTGGTAACGTTCGGTTAAATCTTGTAAATCCCCTTGCGATGGTTCTATTCCATGCCTAATATGTGTATAATATGGTTTAATATCTTCTTCCTTATATGGCGTTCCGTAAGCCATCACTAATAGTCCGATTTTTTCTTTACTCATTGTAGCACCATCCTTTTCCTTTATCGTTCTGAATATGTGTGAATAAGTTCAGTCAATCGTTTAAGGGTATCTGGTTTAATATCGGGAGTTACACCGTGTCCAAGGTTAAAGACGTGGTTCCCGTCTTTCATTCCTTGATCCAAAATTGTTTTCGTTCGTTTTTCGATTGTCTCCCAATCTGCGAGGAGAACTGTTGGGTCTAGATTTCCTTGTAAAACTTTTGTCACACCAAGCTCGCGAGCTTCCACAATCGATGTTCTCCAGTCTAAACCAATTACGTCAACGGGAAGGTCATTCCATTCGGTTAATAAGTGTCTTGTATGAATGCCAAATAAAATTAGCGGTATACCAGTTGTCTTTAATGCAGAAAAAATTCGCCCCATCACTGGTTTAATATAGTATCGGTAATCTGCTGCATTTAGGGCACCTACCCACGAATCAAAGATTTGAATGGCAGCGACACCTGCTTTTACTTGAGCTATAGTATAACGAATAATCATATCACCTAATTTGTCCATTAAAGAAAACCAGGCTTCTTCGTTTTTATACATAAATGCTTTGGTTTTACTGTGTGTTTTCGATGGTCCGCCTTCAATCATATAACTAGCTAAAGTAAATGGTGCCCCACTGAACCCGATTAATGGTACTGTCAGTTGTTCCTCTGTTAATAGTTTAATCGTATCTAGCACATACGGTACGTCTGTCTCTGGATTTAATGGCTTTAATTTTTCAATATCTGTCATCGACCTTATTGGATTATCAATTACAGGTCCAATCCCTGATTTGATTTCAACATCAACCCCTATTGGAGGTAATGGACTCATGATATCTTTATACAAAATAGCCGCATCATTTTGATAATGTTCTACTGGCAGACGTGTTACATACGCACAAATTTCTGGATCATGCGTAATTTCAAACAATGTATATTGTTTGCGTATTTCTAAGTATTCCTTTTGAGAGCGGCCAGCCTGTCTCATGTACCAGGCTGGTATATAATCTGTTTGCTTTCCTTGATATGCACGAATAATTGTATCGTTTTTAAGTTTCGACAAAATATCACCCTTAATTAAATAAAGTATTAAACTTATTCTTTCAATGAGGAAAATACCTTTTGAACCGCTTCGATTGTTTTATCAATATCTTCATCTGAATGACTCGTTGACAAAAACAATCCTTCAAACTGAGATGGTGGTAAGAAGATCCCTGCTTCAATCATGCCGCGATAATAAGTTGCAAACTGTACCGTATCTGACGCACTTGCTGTTTCAAAATCGACCACTTCTTCTCCAGTGAAAAAGATGCCGACCATGGAACCCGCTCTGTTTACTTGGATCTCGATTCCATTATCTCCCGCTGCTTGCTCATATCCGGCAACAAGTCGATCAATTTTCTTATTCATCTGATCATAATCAGTTTCAGTTAATGCGTTTAATGTTTCAAAACCAGCAGCCATTGCGAGTGGATTTCCTGATAATGTACCGGCTTGATAAATATTGCCGGCAGGGGCGATTTTCTCCATGATTTCACGCTTTCCTCCAAAGGCACCGACAGGTAAGCCACCACCAATCACCTTACCTAGACAAGTGAGATCTGGTGTAACACCAAAATGCCCTTGAGCACTAGTGTAACTGACACGAAACCCAGTCATCACTTCATCAAAAATAAGTAACGTGCCATGCTCTTCAGTAATGTCTCTTAAGTCTTGTAAAAATGAGCCCACAGGGGGCACTACACCCATATTACCTGCAACTGGTTCAACAATAACACCAGCAATTTCTTTCCCGTACTGCTCAAATGCTTGCTGCACACTTTCCATATCATTAAACGGAACAGTAATCGTATTACTTGCAACACCTTTTGGTATGCCAGGGCTATCCGGAAGTCCCAATGTAGCAACTCCCGAACCTGCTTTAATAAGCAGGGAATCTCCATGACCGTGATAATTACCTTCAAATTTCAAAATAAGATCGCGTCCTGTATACCCACGAGCAACTCTTAGTGCACTCATCGTTGCTTCTGTTCCAGAACTAACCATTCGAATCATTTCAATTGATGGCACACGTTCTTTCACTAGTTTTGCTAGTTTGTTTTCCTTTAACGTCGGTGCACCAAAACTTGTCCCCTTTTCAGCGACTTCCTTTAATTTCCCAATCACACGATCATCCGCATGTCCGTGAATAAGTGGTCCCCAGCTTAGTACATAATCAACATATGTATTGCCATCAATATCTGTTATTGTTGAACCTTTTCCACTTTCCATAAAAATAGGATTCATGCCTACAGATTGAAAGGCTCTCACTGGTGAGTTCACACCACCAGGCATTAATTCCACCGCTTCTTTATATGCATCAATAGACTTTGTATGTTCCAAATTGATCATCTCCTTATCTATGATTGTTGTAGCCATTTCGCTGCGTCTTTTGCAAAATAAGTTAAGATTAAATTTGCACCAGCACGTTTCATAGCTGTTAGCTGTTCTATCACTACCGCTTTTTCATCTATCCAACCGTTCATCGAGGCGGCTTTCACCATCGCATACTCGCCACTCACACTATAAATAACAACGGGTAGATCAAACTGGTTCCTTACTTCCCTAACAATATCCAAATAAGCCAACCCAGGTTTCACAATAATAAAATCAGCTCCCTCTTCGACATCTGTTGCCACTTCTCTAAGGGCCTCCAGTCGATTAGCAGGATCCATTTGATACGTTTTCCGATCCCCGAATGATGGGGTACTATCTGCAGCATCTCGAAATGGGCCATAAAAAGCAGAAGCATACTTTACCGCATAAGACATGATAGGAATCTGTTCAAATCCGGCTTTATTCAGCGCTTGTCTAATCGTGACAACAAACCCATCCATCATATTTGAAGGGGCGATTATATCCGCTCCAGCCCTTGCTTGGGACACCGCCGTACGTGTTAACAGTTCAAGTGACGGATCATTAGCAACGTCTTCCCCTACGATGACACCACAATGGCCATGTGACGTGTATTCACATAAACACGTGTCAGCAACCACTAACATGTCCGGCACATTCTGTTTAATTAATCGCGTTGCTTCTTGGATAATCCCTTGCACGATAAAAGCGCCCGTACCTGTTTCATCTTTTTCCTTGGGAACACCAAATAACATCACCGCTTTAATTCCTAGTTCCTTTATTTCCTGCACTTCATCGGTGAAGTGATCGAGTGACAGCTGGAAAACGCCTGGCATCGACGGCACCTCTCGTTGTATGTTTTTTCCTTCAACAACAAATAAAGGATAAATGAAATCATCAACGGTCACATTCGTTTCCCGTACGAGCGAGCGCATTGCTTCTGTTGTGCGTAAGCGCCTGTGTCGTTTAAATTGATTATTTAACATACTACTTATCTTTCCTTTCTCTCCTAATAAATTCATCGATCTTTTTCATCATGCCTTCAATTGTAAATGTGTCTGGTACCAATATGTGAGTAAATCCTTGTTCAAGAGCGCGTGATGCGGTTGTTGTACCAACACATACAATTGTTGAGGCTTTACTTCCTGATTCGCCCGTTAACTCGATAAATGCATCAACCGAGGAAGGGCTCATAAAGGTAATAAAATCATAGTTGTTCGTATTGATGATGTGTAGAAGTTCTTCTTTTGCTTCCGCATTTGTTCTTGTCTCATACACTGTCAAACTTTCGTATTGAATTTGGTCACGCTTAAAAGCGGCTTCTAGATCAGTTCCTGATAACTGACCTTGAACAAGCAATACTGGCCCATTCGGACGATATTTTTTCAAAAAATCTTGTGCCATTGTTTTCGCATTGTATACATGTGGAATATAGTCCGCCTCATACCCAAACGCTTGTAATGCTTGATTCGTCTTTGGGCCGACAACTGCAAAACGGGCTTGTTTTATTTGCTTTTCTGCAAGATCCATTTGGTTAAAAAAACAGTTCACCCCATTAGCACTCGTAAACATAATCCATTCATAATGATAAGTAAGTTTCACCCTTTCTCGCTGACTTAATTTTGACGTGCACGTAATTTTAATTAATGGCGTGACAATCGCCTGACCGCCGTGATATGTCACCTGATCGGCAAATGCACCGGCCTCTCGTTCACCTCGAGTAATAAGAATACGTTTCTGCCTTAAGTCAATCGTCATGATTGTTGAATCTCCTTGTTAACTGCCGAAATAATATCATTCGCTCCACGCTCAATTAGTATAGTTGCTACTTCCTGGGCTAATTTTTCAGGATCGGTTCCAGTAGTTTCATGCTCCAACACGTTTTTACCTTTAGTATCTGTCACCATACCGTGCAAGTGAATCTTTCCTTCATTAACATAAGCATACCCACCGATTGGAGCTTGTTCTCCATCTTTAAAGCAACCGAGAAAAGTACGTTCCGTAAGCATCGCTTTTGCTGTTGCATCATCATGAATGGTCGATAAAATGTTGCGAAGTTCATTATCTGACGTTCTACATTCAATTGCGAGTGTCCCTTGTCCTATTGCTGGGACAAATGTATGAGTAGGAAAGCGCTCTGTAATTAATTCATGCCCAATACCGAGACGGTTCAGACCAGCCATCGCCAAAACAATCGCATTAAAATCTCCGTGAAGCATCTGCTCAATCCGAGAATCAATTGGCCCACGAATCCACTTCGTTTGAATATCAGGACGTTTCCTTAATAATTGTGCAGCACGTCGTAAACTGCTTGTGCCAACAAGGGCTCCTTCAGGTAGTTCTAGGAGGCTATGGTGATGTTTGTTTAATAACGCATCCCTTGGGTCTTCACGAGTTGGTATCGCAGCTATCCCGAGACCTTTGGGTAAGGTAACAAGCATATCTTTCAAACTGTGTACTGCAAAATCAATCTGTTCATCAAGAAGTTTTTCCTGGATTTCCGCAAGAAAAATACCTCTCCCACCCAATTTCGGCAAAGATACATTCAGCTTTTTATCACCTGTTGTTTCGATTTCCTTAATTTCGATTGGGTTTTTCACACCTGCTTTTTTTAATTGCGCTATTACCCATTTGGTTTGGATTAACGCTAACTTACTCTTTCTAGTGCCAACGATGAGTTTACACATTCTTTTCAGTCTCCTTTTGGCTCTGTTTCCTCTAGATTGAGACCAAAAATTCCTTGAAATAATTCAATCTTTTCTTGGCCCTCTTTGTTTTCTCCCATCTCTCTTGCTCGTTTAATCGGGGCTTCAAGTATTTGGTGGATGATGCTTTTTGTATGTTTTTCTAGTACATTCATTTCCCTTTCTGTCAAATCAGGTAGTTTATTATAAATACTATTTAATGTATTTTCCTGTATGGATAACGCCTTTTCTCTCAGAGCTTTAATAGCTGGTACTGCGTCTCTCATCGCCATCCAATTATTAAATGACGACAATTCATACTCTAGTTTTTTCTCAATTTGTCTTGCTACTTTTTTGCGTGCTGCTAAATTTTTATCAACAACACCTTGTAAATCATCGATATCATATAAATGGACATTGTTTAATGTGTTAACAGAAGGATCAATATCCCTTGGGACAGCGATATCAATAATAATTAATGGTTTGTTTTGTTCGTTCCCTCGAATAGCCTGTAATGAATCTTTGGTAAAAACAACTTCATCTGAACTGGTTGAGCTAATTAGAATATCCGTATCTTTCAATACATAAAGGAGTTGCCCCATATGAACAGCTTTTGCATGAAATGGATGAGCAAGTTTTTTTGCCCGCTCTAGTGTCCGGTTAACAACGGTGATGTTTTCTACACCAGAAGCTTTTAAATTCTTTAGTGTTAATTCTCCCATTTCACCAGCACCTAGAATAACAACATGTTTATTTTCAATGCAGCCAAAAATTTGCTTCGCTAACTCCACTGCTACATAACTAATCGAGACAGATCGCTCACTAATCGATGTATCTCTATGTGCACGCTTGGCAAAAGTAATCGCTCTCTTAAATAATTCATTAAATACCTCTCCAGTAGTCTGCCCCTCCTGAGCAGTTAAAAAGGTATCTCTTACTTGACCGAGGATTTGAGTCTCACCGATGACCATTGAATCCAGGCCAATCATAAGTCGGAACAAGTGCACCACAGCCTCATCATTTACGCGATATTGGACATATGGAACAAGTTGATTCTCACTTAGATTGAACCAATCTAATAAAAACTGTTGAATAGTTACTATGCCACCTTTTATATCTTCAACGACAGCAAAGATCTCTGTCCGATTACATGTGGAAATAATCACATTTTCATGTATTAGATTTTCTTTTATTAGAACTTGCATCGCTGTCACTGTTTCATTATCAGAAAACGATATTTTTTCTCTAATCGCGAGAGGTGCAATTTGATAATTAATCCCTACTTTGACAATATGCATGATATCTACTCCTCTAGAAGTTGATCGATCATCTATCACTAGCTAATCATAAAATGTCAGCTTTTAATTTCATAGTTTAACATGGTCTATTTCTAAGTTTGTGAAGTGAATGTGAAGTAAGAGTTAAAATTTAGTTAAAGATGAACATATGCTATAGTGAGACAAATATAAAGATGATATAGTGAGATAAATATGAAAATAAGGAGAGGACAATAAATATGGTAGAAGCAGTGGAAACAATGGATGGATGGTATAGTCTACATGATTTCCGAACAATCGATTGGACTAAATGGAAGAAGGCATCAATGGAAAAGCAGCAAAAGGCACTCAATGAATTTAAGCAGTTGCTTACTGACTGGGAAGAAATGGAGGGAAACAAAAACGGAAGTCATTCTATCTATCAAATTATTGGTCAACAGGCGGATCTTATGTTTATGATTCTAAGGGCGACTACAAAAGAATTAGCCGCAGCAGAGACGGCTTTAAATAAAACAACATTTGCTGAGTTTCTTATTTCAACTTATTCTCATCTATCCGTAGTCGAGCTTGCCAAGTATCGTCCACAAAAAGAAGGTGTTGATCCGGAAACATTACCAGAAATACAGGAGCGTCTAAAACCAATTTTGCCAAAATACGAGCATATTTCTTACTATCCAATGAGTCGAAAACGTGAAGGGGCAGATAATTGGTACACTTTAGAAAAAGAGGAGCGCGGTAAATTACTTTACGAACATAGCCTAACTGGTCGAAAGTATGCGGGTAAAGTGAGACAAATTATTACCGGTTCGATTGGTTTAGATGAGTGGGAATGGGGCGTAACGTTGTTTACTGATGACCCACTACAACTAAAGAAAATTGTCTACGAAATGCGTTTTGATACAGCAACATCACGTTATGCTAAGTTTGGTAAATTTTTTATTGGAAACTACTTACCTAAAGATAATTTAAATCATTTTCTGCAAGTGTAATTTATATAATCGGCTACATCGTAATTGAACCCCAAAGTGCTGATTTCTTTGCATTTTAAAAATATAATAGCGCTACGTTTTTGATTATTCAGTAGATCATCATTGGCGTACATTTTAACATGTTAGCGAATGACATAAGGTTCAGATTAAATAGAACGGGTGACGTTGCTTGTCGCAATAAATTACAGTGCGCACGGAATGCTAAGTGAAAATGTCAATGAAAAGCACCGTAATAAAGTACACCCCTAGAATCTAGCTCTAGGGGTATTTCTTATGGCAACATTAATTTTGAATTAAAGTTATTGGGCATGACTGCTTCTTACATGACAAGGTTTGCTTAAATATAACTCTAAACACATGCCATTTAGTAATTAGTTGTACTACTCTAGATAAATTAAGTGATTTTTACCTTCTATCACAGAAACTTGTTGTATTGATATCTATGCTATAATGATTGTTTTAATTTATTCTTGAGTATCCTTTGCATTGTCGATACTAGTAAATGAGCCTAATTATTTTTGTATTGTTTTAAGATTAAATCGTCCAGTTCTCCGTTTACTTGCAAGACCTAGATACTGCTCAAGCCATCAATTTTAACTGTGTTTGTTATTCCTTTTCCTTCGATTAATTAATTCTGATAAAAATTGGTAAGAATTATCATGGCTTTTTTATTTACCTCAACTCGGTGATTTGCTTTTTAAATGTTCTAAAATTATTTATTAATTCTAATTCAGATATTTAAGAACAATTTTTTTCCTTATTAGAAACCATTGATAGTAAATTGCTCCAATAAAGAAGAAAAACTAGGATATGAAATAGTTGATGGAATGTATTTAGGAATAAGGCCAGATTCACATCTGATTCTCTTGAATAATAAGTTGATACATTTTATGTATAGAATTAAAATCTAGTTCAAAAAGTTGATTACCGTCTTTGCCACCTGGAAAATGGTTTCAGGATTAGGGTGAGATTTGGAACTAATAAGTGCCACATCTCTAAATTTAATAGAATCGTTCAGATTTTAAATGGGTGGAAATGATGAAAAATTTCCCCTTTCGTTATAAAGTCAGACAAATTTTACCCCCTAATTAAAGCAGATACATGTGTTTTTAGGTATAAAAAATTAATCAAGGTTTTGAGCCTTTGGTTAAATCCGTAAAATTCTATTAAAACATTAAATTTATAAATAGCATTATATATATTTGTAAAATCAATCATTATTA
>DKGO01000178.1 GCA_002453315.1 Caryophanales bacterium UBA6768
TCCGTTAATGCTAATTGGGAAAAGCCGAGCTCTTTGGCCCGGTCTACTAATGGATCAATTTGAATCATGCTATTAAAAAAGCTATAACCCGAATGCACTTGTAAAGGTGTATATGTCATCAAGCTTTCCTACTTTCATTTATACGTTATTCTAATTATATTATACCTTCCCATCGATTCTCTTTCCACTTGATCACTTCATAAGTTTGTCTATCGCTTCATATACATAAGTAAATTATAAAATTAAGTAGGTATAAATTTTCATGCCCTGTTAAGTGTCTTGTTGCTTTTTATCAACAAGAGGAATTAACTGGATCAATTATCATTCACTACAAATTAGCTAACGATTAAAATTTTACCTTAAAGGTGTGGTTTCAATGATGGAGGAACGTTTTTTTGCTTCATTTATCCATTGCTTCTTTATTGCCTTTGGTGTCATTATAGGTGGCACACTAATCGGCAGTATCGGCTCCTTTTTAACGGGAGATGCTCCGCTGTTAGCAATGAATCGAATTTCACAATCATTAAAAATCTGGGCCATTGTCGCTGCTATCGGTGGGACATTTGATGCAATTGATACATTTCAAAAAGGCATCTTAGATGGCTCGACGATGGATTTAATGAAACAAATTGCCATCGTTATATCAGCGATGGCTGGTGTGAAAGTAGCTTTAATTTTAGTTCAATGGGTTACTTTTAGGGCGGAATAATGATGCATTTTCCCCATTATCATCGCAAAAGAAGCTGGCAAATATTTATCCTTGGTATATTAACAGGTACGATCATCGCTTACAGCATGATCATTTTTATGTATGGTAAAATGTACGAAAATGTGTTAATTGACAGAAGTGAACTACAAATGGAAGCAAATGAACTGTCTGTACAAAATGAAGCATTGCTACAAGATAAAGAAATGCTTCAAAAACAAACCACGTTCACCGTACAAAAAATTGAAGTCGCCTTCATGAATCAAAAGCAAGCATCACTTGATCGATTACAAATCCATCAACTCGAAAAATTAATCAAACAAGAAATGGAATATGTCATTGGTAAAGAAGTGAGTGACATCTCAAATCATGAACAACTATTAATTTCTGTCATCGAAAACAGAACATATGCCGTTGAGGATGAAGCATATCAAATTGAAATAAAACGTTTAACCATATCGGAAACAATTAAACTTACTATATTGTTAGAACGGGATATCTGACGTATCAAATGGTACCATACTCCCTAATTGCTAATGCAATTTTAAGGAAATTTCATTACAATTTCTTATTTAAAGTCAATACTAAATAATGAACATTTTATGAAAATAAATAAAAACGATGGATTCAATTTGAAAAATCCGATAAAATAGACATTAGTGGAAACACGGAAGGGGGCTTTAAATGATGAAAGTTATTGATCAAAGAGCAATGCGTGACGATAAAATCAACCAGTTAAAAGAAGGACGAACGGTTTATGCTGAATCACCAGAATTAATTCGTTTAATGAAAAGAAGCATTGAAAGGGAAGAATTAGCCGTTGACATTGAAAAAACGAATAGTGGATGTTGGTTTACACCGACTAAATAATCCTAACATGATATAAATGTGCTTGGGTCTCATATAAAATCCGAGCACATTTATTTTTTACTATCCTTCACTATTGAAAAGACTCACATAACTTATTTAATTCATCAAAAAGCCGCTCTGCCTCTTCCCAACTATAGACTGTTGCCCCAGATGCCATCGGATGTCCACCACCATTGTATTTCATCGCTAATGTATTGATCACCGGTCCCTTTGACCGTAAACGAACACGGATTATATCAGCTTCTTCAATAAAAAAGGCCCAAGATTTCATGCCATCAATTTCTGCTAACGTACCGACTAATTTACCGGTTTCTATTGGATCTACATCATATTGTTGTAAAACATCCTTTGTTAATTTGACTGCACTGGCACCAGATGGCGATAACTCAAAATTAGCCAAAATATAGCCTCTCAATCTGGCAATATTCTCTGTTACTCGATAAAGATCATCATATAGTTTTTTTCGATCAAAATTAAACTCGATTAATTCAGATGCATAACGAAAAGTTTGATTACTCGTACTTGGAAATAGAAACCTTCCAGTATCTCCTACAATTCCTGCATAAATTAACCTAGCAAAATTATCATTGATGTTAAAAATATCCTTTCCAGATAAATATAATTCATAAATTAACTCACTCGTTGAACTGACGGTTGTATCTACCCATAAAAGGTCCCCATATTTATCATGATTTGGATGATGATCAATTTTAATCACTTCTTTAGCCAGTGTATAACGTTGATCACTAATTCTACCTGTATTTGCTGTGTCACAAACAATTGCCAAAGCATCAGCGAAAACATCATCAGAAATATGATCCATTCTTGCTAGAAAATGAAGATTAACATCCTCTTCACCAACAGCATAAACTTTTTTGTCCGGAAACGATGTTTGAATCATTTCTTTTAAACCATTTTGCGACCCAAGAGCATCCGCATCAGGACGTACGTGACGATGTATAATAATCGTGTCATATAATTTTATTTTATTGATAATATCATTTACTGGCATGGAAAAATCTCCTTATATTTTTTGTGAAAATTTCTACTAGTTTATATGATACTAACTTTCGGCTTGTTTAAAGAGAAAATGCTTTCTAATCTATTAAAAAAACGTTACAATGACGTATAGTAATGAATCCTTTAATTTGTAGGAGAAGATAAGCATGTTCATATTTGCCATATTAATCGTTTTATCTATCGTTTTTTATATTTATTATAAGGTCGCTATTTTACGAACGAAGGATACGTTAACCCAACATTATTTTAATGCAAAATCACGTATTTGTCTTGGAATCTTTTTAATATCTGTTGGCGTTAATCAATATCTCATTAATCCGGTAAGACTCGTTTTATTTATCAGTATTGTATTCCTCATTTTAGGAGTTATACAAACAATATACGGCTTTAATGAAGCAAGACATTATCGTAAAGAATGGAAAAGACTACGGGTTGATTCAGAATAAAAATTCAGGTTATCCAATGCAACCATTTGATATGTGGAAAAATGGTTGCTTTTTTTATTTATCCCAAATACTACCGAAAAATTTTCAAAAGTCCATTCAATCCATCAATTGTGCCATCAACATCCCTTTACAGACGAGTTTCTTATCATTAAATATTTCTATATTAATTTTAGCATAAACCCGACCAGCATCTAATAATGTCGGTTTTATAATAATATGACTATCAATTGGAACTGGCTCGATAAAATAAATGTTTAAACTTTCAATTGCTACATTTGATTTTTTTAAATGTTCAATTAATCGTGTACTAGACTCTGAAATAAGTGACGTTAACACACCGTTTGATAATGACCCTAGCTGATTCGTCATTTGTGGTGTCACCTCTGCCTCAAACACCGTAGGGTCTCCTTCCACTGCTTTTAACCCACGCGAAATAACGTCATGAATCGTTTCACCAACTTGTGGTTGTCGTTGCATTTCATTTAATGCCTTCAAAACGTCCTGACGGGATACTAACCCTTCCAATTCATTTAACATATTAACAATCGGAATGACCTCAATACCTTCCCACACCATTAAATGGGCAACATAAGCAAGAGAAGATTCCCCTTTAACAGTTGTTGGCTTTTTCGTCATCACAATTTCAATTGGTTCATTTCTATCAATATTGACAACATCCTTAGAGGTAACCATCCCTACGACACGACCGGCATCGTCTAATACTGGGAAACGGGTATGGGTTGTTAAATCGTTTAATTTATACCAGTCATCAACTGTATCAGTATGGTATAAATGATGTACCTCATCATATGGTGTATGAATATCACGAATAAAAATAATATCTTTTTTAATTAACTGGTCATAGATTGCGCGGTTAATCATTTCAGCTACGGTAAACGTATCATAGCTTGTCGACATGATTGGTAACTTTTTTTCATCGGCCAATTTTTTAATATGTTCTTTCGTATCAAAACCACCAGTAATTAATACTGCTGCACCAGCCTTAATGGCTAGTTCATGTGCTTTCACACGATTACCTACGATGAGTAATGAATCAGCTTCAGTGTACCGCATCATTGCCTCTAACTGCATGGCTCCGATAACGAATTTATTTAACGTTTTATGTAGTCCTCCCCGTCCACCGAGTACTTGTCCATCGACAACATTAATCACCTCAGCAAACGTTAAATTTTTTAACGTATCTTTTTCTTTTTTCTCAATACGAATTGTACCAACACGATCCATCGTACTCACGAGTCCCTGATTTTCAGCCTCTTTAATCGCACGATAAGCTGTTCCTTCACTCACTGATAAATCCTTTGCAATTTGTCTAACAGAAATTTTATGACCGATAGTTAATCCGACAATATGACGTATAATTTGTTCGTGTTTCGTGAGCCCCATCATTTCACCCCACCATAATTAAACTGTACTAGTATAACACACTTCCTATTATACAACTGTTATGGTCGAAGCTCAATGATTAATACCTTCCGTTAATCTTTATCCTTTATGTCATTGATGGCTATGTCATTTTAGTGTTCTCTTACCCTTTTATTATTTTCAGTACGCTGTTCCATTACAGGTGGGTGTGACAATTGCAACAGCGTCGCCAAATTTCCACCAAACGATAAAAGCATAAAACCTAACCAAACACCCCAAAAAGTCACTTGCAACTGCCCTGACGCTTCCGGAATAACTGGCCAAGCAACATACAATAAAAAGGTAAGTAACAACAATCGCAAAATCGTATATTGACGCATCAAAAAAGCCCCCCCATTCCACTGTTTATACTTATTGTATGAAATAGCGGGGATAAGAGAACTTCATACTTATTAGTTCAATTAATTAATTTCAATAATTGATTCCCTTTTTATTGTGAAGGAATCTGGTTTTTGATCACCACTATTCCCATACAATTCCTCAATAGATAAAGGCCCTTCGATATCTAAATCTTCGGAATAGATTATTTGAGCCCCGCCATCCATTAAATAACTTGATGAGTAAATCCGGCCATTTATAATCCCATTTGCAAATTTGGTGTGTGCATTCGGCGCTAAAATAATTTGATTTTTTGAAGCGGCTGCTCCATTTAATTGAATATTCATTGCATTAGTAAAAATATTACCGTGAATTTCACCACTTGCCCCCATATTGATGTTAGCGTCATAAGAGTTAGAAAAGATAGAGCCAAATATTTTAGTATTGCCATGTAGATTTATATCCTCATTTCCATCATAAAAAATATTTACGCTGCTCTTATTTCCTGAATTATTAATAGTGCTTCCTGCACCCATCGTAATTTTCCCAGTTACATAAAATGTGACAGCTCCATCGCCGATTAATTTTATATGACCATTTGTTATATTTAAATGGTCAACTACAATACTTTTATTTCCATTTTCCATGTTAATATAAAGCGTATTGTTTTCATCTAAATTTATACTATTAAATTTAAGATTATACTCAACTTTCAATTCGTATAAATTAGTAGCATAATTTGTTATGTTTAGATTGCAATCTTTAATAAAATAATGATCACTATTATCTTTATGTATAAAATCATCTTCAGGACAAACATATTGGGGTATTTCAGGAAAAGGCGGAAGATCTGGAAAAGAATAATTTTCATCTAGTTCCTCTATATTTAATTTGAATCGGTTAGGGGCGTTTACAAACAACTCATTCCCACCAATAACATATGCATCTCCATTAATAGTTGGTCCCCCATCTACAACTATACTGTCATTTTCCTCACTTGTACTACTAAAGTTACCATTAATAGTACCATTTTTTATTTCTAATTTCCCTTTTGTAAAAATCGCAAACGGCGGCAGAACAACGTCATCACCTTGATTACCTGTGTTCCCACTTCCACCTTCCCCGCCTTCACTTCCATCGCCAACACTACCACTATCACCCCATCCCACTGTAAATTTCGTTGCTAATTTTCTCGATTCATCACGAATTTTTCCGATTGATTCCATTTTAAATTCATTTTCAGTATTTTCGATGCGATGGATTGTTACCATTGCTTCAGGTTGGACATTGTTTGTTTTTTCAAATTGTGAGTACTTGACGCCACTTTCATCAACAATATTTTGCAGGTCATCGTAGAAATCGGTGTCATTCTTTATGGTATCTTTTTTATGAATTTCCTTAATTTGTTCAACGACTTCTTCCATTCGTTTATTAATCCCTGATTCCGCAATATAAAAAGCGGACTGATTAAGCTCTTCTTTGGATGAATTTTGAAAGGAAGTGACGGCTAGGGTAGTTATACTCAATCCTAATACCGACAGGAGAACAAAAATGAACAGTACACCAACTAACGTGTAGCCAGCTTGTGATCTAGTCTTGGACATATTCATTTTCTTGCCCCTCCCGTAAACTGATTGACGTTTCAATTTGTTTTCCATTCAGACTTTCTATTTTTAATTGAATTGTTGAATCGACTTTGACTGCTTGAAACGATTTTATTTCATAAACATAATCAACATCATTTTTCCTAATGATATTATTTTCCAAATAATATTCGACATCGTAATTTTCCGTCAGTATTTTCAAGGATGAACCGTCGGCCTGTACTGATTCAATTGAAGGTGCTCTTCGCAAATCTCTCGTTATTGCTTTTGAAGCTAAAGTTAAATTAGTTAGTCTGTCAACTTTAGTAGATTGTTCTTCGTACTGGTTAGGAATAGATAACAGGATAGAAATGAGCATGATTAAAATAATTGAGCCTATCGCAAGTGCTGCTAATAATTCAGCTAACGTTAGACCCTTTTCATTAAAAAATTGCTTAATCATTCATTCCACCTGCCATTCCATCCAATACTCCATTTGCACTTCTGATGTTTTAGGCTCTTTATGATTGTCAACCTGTAAGACGATTTTTGTCAAAAGAGAGTCCTCAACCATATCCCATGTTAATGTAATATCCCAATTGTCCTTCTCTTTTTTCAAAACACCTGTCTTCACTAGAACATAGCCTAAACTGGAAAAAGCCTCATTTCGATCTTCAAAAGAGGTATCTTTTAATTGATAAATATTTTCCATTTCCAACTGAGCAATATACGTTCCATCAATGATTTCTTCAGATTGAATCGTTGTTTTTATCGTTTGACTATATACAAAGGCAAACGTCATGATGATAATCGTTAAAATAGCAATGGAAGCTAGAACTTCAACGAGAGTAAAACCATCTTTTGACCGATTAACATTTTCGCTTTTAAACATAGGTTGCCTCCATTAGTTGGACGGATAATAAAATGTCAACAATTCAATTTGTGATGAAATTTGTTTATTATCATTTGTTTGATAACTGAACGATTTTACCACTGACTTTCTTTGCTGGTTTTCAAGAGTGTCTATGAGACTAACAAAGGTATGATAATTTGGTGATACGGTGGACATTCTCACAATTAATATTTCTAAACCCTCTGGACTATCATTTGTTTGTTCCACACTATTTCGCTTATCTTCAGCTAATTCTTCAATATCCGTTTCATATTCATCAATTGGGTTAGCATCGGGATTCTCATTTTGAGTTTCGGAAGAGATATCATTTTTTTGCCAATCTGATACCGTGCCGTCGTATAAAAATTCGACATCATTTATTTTACTTTTATTCTTTTCAAAAATTGATTGCAGCGACAAAATATAATCGTCTACATTTGGATTTTGGGGTACTTTTTCAATTAATGTGGCTAAATAAGTTTCATCTTCTTTAGCTGCATTTTTATTATCGTTGTGTAAATTTTCCAAATAAGTCTGACTTGTTTGGAAATCTATTTTCTTTGAAGCCGCCTCTTCATGAAGTCGTATATTCAAAAAGACATATATCGAAACAGCTGAAAAGAGCAAAACAATGAGAAGGAAAAAAACGATCCATTTTTTCGAACGGAAAAATTCACTCATCTTTGTTCATTGCTCCCCTCAACTCTTTTTCATTTAATAATAGAGTCATTTCTGCCCAGTACTGGCCGCCTTTATCCTCGGCATTAGTTAATAATATACGATGAGTTTTAACCTCTGTAATATATGAAAATTCCCTTAATGCTTTTGCGTAATATGAAACTTCCTCCATCTGTTGAAAATGCAACTGTAACCTAATCTCTTGTTCATTAAAACGATAGGAGATTAATTGGCTGTTTTTCGGTAAAGTCTCATTAACATTTTTCAGGGGTATCGATGAACATATCTGCTTTCCATCAATATAGCGAACAGAGTCCTCAAGTAAATTCTGATCATTTTGTTTAACACTGCCCTCTATCAGCTGAATCTCTTCCTGTAACGATTGCTCAGATGTTGATAATTTATTGATTGATTGCTTACTTAAAAGGAAATCTACAAATAAAAAAACATATACCGCCGCAATCATTATGGATAAAATGACAATTAAAGCGGCTGTTCCTTTACGTTTTTTCTTAATGACAGGCAATAAGTTTATGTCCAGTATTTGTTTGTTCACCTTATTGATTCTCCTTTAATGCAAGTCCGAGGTTAGGGATAAATTCCGTAGAAATAGTACTTTTACCTATTTTACTGTTAGATAATGTAAATGGATGAACAGGGATGGCAACGATTTCCCTTAAATGTTTTGTCATCACATCTAGAGTTGGAATATCACCTGTCACAATCATATCCGTAATGGAAATATTTCCTTTATGGATTGAAAATTGATAGAAATTCATTAACCTTTCTAATTCCTCCAAATGATCAATAATTTCATCATTTGGATTTTGTTGTTCTTCATTTTTATCATTATCCCAGTTTTCCGGTGTTGCATTGAGTGATTGATGCCGCATAAATTCTAGTTTATCATGACGGAATATACTAATAGTAAATGAAGTTAAATGAAAGTTTAAAATTAAAAAAACCTTCTTGTTCGTTTCTTGCTTGAACTTCAATGCCAAATAGCGGTAGATGCCCAAAGGTAAAACATCGACAGCAATTGGTTTTAACGTGCTATCGATTAACAAATTGACATATTTTAAAATTTCATTTTCAGGAGCAGCAAAGAGGATTATCTTTGACGTATTTTCATTTTCTTTTGAAACATCATACAAATCAAATACTGGATTTTCAAAGGGAAAGTGAATTGTATGGCCAACTTCCATTGAAATATAATCCTTAATATTTTCATTTTTATCGATGATATGATTAGGAATATCAAGTTCACGTAAAATGACAAATGATTGAGGTGCATAAAAGCGCACTTTTCGATGTTTAATTTTCCATTCTTTCACTAGTTTTTTCATCAACGAAAATAATTGTAATTCATCAACTATTTTCCCTTTTTCAATAATTCCTGGTGGGATTGGTGCTTCTTTTGCCTTTTTTATTGATTTTAAACTTTGCCCTTTATTTTCAATCATTCGAATGACATAGTCGTCAATCATTATATTAACGATTCGTTTTGATCTTCCAAAAGAAACCATGATGTCACGCACTCCTTCAAAACGCAAATTTACTTTTGGGTAAGAATACAGTTTCCTAGCAATAAAAACCGGGAAACTGTATTAATAAAGCAATTAATCATCATTACTTGCATTAGAACAGACTAACTCACGGTCTCTAGCTAAATCTTTCTCTGATTGGCCGGTAATATCACACTCATGACCGTCACTGTCTAAAGTAACTTCATATTTATCTTCAGATTTATTTACTGTCCCTTCATAATCTCCATCGTCCGTATCCCATGGGTTAATTAATTCACCAATAAACCCTGCATCATTTAAGTCTCCACTAGTTACTCCGCTATCAATCTCCCCACCACCTGCTTCATACAATTTTGCTGAGTTAATCAATTGTACCGCATTGGCGATGTGAGCATCTTTTTTGGCGTTATCAATTACTTTTGTGATAGTAACAAAGGCAATCGTTGAAATAATGGCTAAAATGATAACAACCGCTAATAATTCTACTAACGTTAATCCTCTTGAATTTCGTAATAGTTGACTAAATTTTTTCATTTGTATTCCTCCTGTTTTTTATATAGATTGTCTAACTGTAAAATATTTTTTGCTACTTCTCAACACTCCTTCCATAAAAATAAATAAATTATTCAAAGCCCTTCTATTGAATTTCCGTGAAAATCGTAAACATCGGTAACATGATGGACAACACAATAAACCCAATAACAAAAGCTAATACAACGATCATCATCGGTTCAATTAATGAACGCAGCGTTTCTACTGTTCTATCAACATCTTCTTCATAAAAGTGGGCAATCTTTTCTAACATAAAATCCAACGAGCCAGTTTGCTCACCGATAGCAATCATTTGGTGAACGAGTTGGGGAAATACCCAATGGTTAGACAACGGCTCCGATAATGATCCCCCACCTTCTAAACTCCTTCTAGACTTAAGAACAACCTTGCTAATAATTGGATTATCGACTACTTTTGCAACAATAATTAAAGCATCCAGTATTGGGACAGCACTGGAAAATAAATAAGACAATGTACGTGACATTCTCGCAATTAACGATTTCTGTAGCAGTTTCCCAAAGATCGGAATTCTTAACAATATTAAATGAACAGAGTATTTAAATTTTTCATTAGAACGATAAATGATGCTTATTAATAAAGTAATGATGATGACTGCAAGTAAAAACAGCCACCAAAACTTTTGAAAAATAAAACTAAGTTGTAAAACAAATTTCGTTATTACTGGCAGTTCTACCCCTAATTGATCATATATCCCGTTGAACTGCGGCATAATGACGACAAGTAAAAACCCAACAACTACTATAATTAATAATAATAATAATATCGGATAACTCAATGTTGCCCGGATTTTACTTTTCAAATTATATTGCTTTTCGTAGTATGATGCCATTTGTTCTAAAGTTTCATCTAAACTTCCCGTCATTTCACCAGCACGAATCATGTTGCGAAATAATGTCGGAAATATTTTTGGATATTTATCGATTGCATCTGAAAGGGCAATCCCGCTTTTCAAATCTACTTCTACTAGTGTTAGTATTTTTTTAAGTGATTTGCTTTCTGTCTGGTTAATAAGAATTTTGGTAGCATCAACAATTGTAATACCTGCTCGAATTAACGTGGCAAATTGCCGACTGTAAATAACGAAATGTTCATTTTTAACTTTATTCTGAAATAAAGTAATATCTTTTGTGAGAAATGATTGTTTCTTTTCCGTAATCTCCCTAGGACTGATCCCTAATTCACGGAGTTTTGTTTTTACTTCACTTTGTGAGGTAGCTTCCATTGTTCCTTTCTGCAAAAGTCCGTCGGCAGTTCTACCAACATATTTAAATGATTGCACTATTGAACACCTTCCTCTTGCATGTATGAAGTAGCTTCCTCCCTAGAGATGATGCCTCTTTGCATAAGCGTTTGAATATCCATGTTCAACGTATGCATGCCAGCTGATTTACTCGTCTGTAGAACATTATTAATTTGACTGATTTTCTCATTGCTAATTAAATTAGCAACAGCGGGTTGATTTATTAAAATTTCTGTTGCAGCAACTCTGCCTGAATGATCGATTCTTTTAATCAGTCTTTGCGAAATAATTGCCCCCAAAACAGATGACAGTTGAATTCTAACTTGTGCCTGCTGATGTGGCGGAAAAACATCAATCATTCGATTGATTGTCTGTGCAGCACTATTTGTATGTAATGTCGCTAATACTAAATGACCTGTTTCCGCTGCCGTAATTGCAGTGGAGATTGTTTCTAAATCCCTCATCTCCCCTACTAAAATTACGTCCGGATCTTGTCGTAATGCAGCCCTTAATCCGGAGCGAAATTCTTTCGTATCTTTACCGACTTCACGCTGTTGAACAATCGAATTAATATTTTTATGGATATATTCGATTGGGTCCTCCAATGTCACAATATGTTTTTTTGCATGTTCATTAATGTGGTGAATCATCGCAGCTAATGTTGTCGATTTACCTGAGCCAGTCGGTCCTGTCACTAAAATAAGACCATGTGGTTTTTTTGTCAGCCTATTTATGATAACAGGTAAACCCAGCTGTTCAATGGTTGGAATTTCTTCTGCAATTGTTCTTGCAGCAATACTAATAAAACCACGTTGGTAAAAAATATTAATCCGAAATCGAGCAATACCTTTTAATTCATAAGCAAAATCTATTTCACCCGATTTTTGAAAAGAACCCCAATTACTGCCTAAAATTTCCTTTGCCATTTTTGCAAGAGCATCTGCATGCATTGGTATATCATTATGCCTTACCAACTCACCATTTATACGGTAAATCGGCGGCGTGTTGACAGTTAAATGAATATCAGATACATTTTTTTGTACGGCATCATTAAATAATTGATTAATCGAATCAATCAAGTGAATTCCTCCTAGCGAAACGCAGCAACTCTCATCACTTCTTCAGTTGTTGTCAAACCTTGTTGAACTTTTATCAAACCATCGTCAGTTAAAAAAAGCATTCCCGTTTGCTGCACATATTGACGTATTTTACTCGCACTTGAGGATGACATAATTAAATCTCTGACAGAATCATTGATCACTAATATTTCATGTATCGCAATTCTGCCGCGATAGCCAGTATTATTACAGTTCGGACAACCTTTTCCCCTCTGAACTTCACTAATCATGAGGCCTGCTTCTGAAAATAATTCCTTTTCACGATCGTTGGGAATTTCTGTTTCTTTACAATCATGGCATATTTTCCTTACTAGCCGTTGCCCAACAATCCCGGAAATAGAGGAAGAAATTAAAAATGGTTCTATTCCCATATCCATTAATCTTGTCAATG
>DKGO01000161.1 GCA_002453315.1 Caryophanales bacterium UBA6768
ATAAAGGGCTCCGTCACAGTTTTAGAAAAAAAAGCTCCTGGTGCTTCATGCGTTGCTAATTTTAAAACAATCTTATCATTAGAGTCTTCTTTGGAAGCTTGCCCTGAAGGTTGTTCAGATTTGTTGCCTCCACAGGCTGCTAATACCACTATTAAAAATAGAGAAACAAGGATTGACATCGTTTTTTTATTCATTTTTATGAGCCCCTTTTATTAAATTTAGTTAATAGAATTCAAAGTTTATTTAACTCTTATTTATTGGCATATATTTTTCTTGAAGCCTTTCAATTTCGTCAAAACCAATTAAATTTTTAAATTCATCTGTATCCATCATAACTCTATTTTCAATTTTTAAGTCTTTTGTTTTCTTATGTTTTACCAATTGCCTCAATCCATCTTCTAATGCAGCACTAGCAAGCATCAGAGGTACTAATGGGAAATGAATAAATTTACCGTTGATTTTCCGCAACATATTTTCTGAAATTCCATCATGTGCAAATTTTGTCATCTGTAATGACAAAGGTACTGAAACACTTTGACCAAATTTAACTAATCCTTCAACATCTCCAAAAACATAAGATAACGGCTGGATAAAGTCGGCTCCTGCAGAAATATATGCATTTGCCCGTTCTATGGCATCCTCACCAAAGGCATCTGTTCTTGCGATGATAATAAAATCTTCATTCGATTTAGCTTCGACAGCAGCCTGAATTTTTGCTGCCCCTTCTTCAATAGAAATGAGTTCGGGATCATTGCTGACACCTAGCGGACATCTTTTTGGCACAATTTGGTCTTCAAGTATTATCCCGGCTACCCCTGCTCGTTCAAACGACTTTACCGTTCTAATGACGTTGAGTGCATTTCCATAGCCAGTGTCAGCGTCACAAATAACAGGGATACCAACAGCATTCACGATGTTTTGGACAACTTGCAAGTTTTCTGTCATAGTATATAACTCAGCATCTGGCATACCAAGATAACTAGCAGAAATAGCATAGCCGGATGTGAAAACAGCATCAAAGCCAGCATTCTCGATCATCATGCCACTTAAAGCATCGTAAGCCCCGGCTGTGTAAATAAACTCCTTTTCCTCCATTGTTTTCCTCAAAACTGTTGCTTGGTTATTCATTCAAATCCCTCCTGTTAGCTTTCGCTTAATTGTTCGCTTGCAAATCTCTCTTTTAAGTACTCAATATGACCTCCCAATTCCACAATTTTTTTATCCGTTTTCGGTAAAGGTTTATAATCCATAACAGTGTTAGTAGTTTTATTTAAAATAAAAGACTCGCCCCAATTTATCACGATCTCATCGTATCGATTTACTTTTTCCAAAATTCCTTTACACTCAATCAATGGGACACCATCCGCAATCTGCCCCCGATAAAAACCTGGAGAAAATGATTCCGCTATAACACCTACAACACCCAAGTGCCTAAGAACAAGCATAGGAGGTTTATGAGGGTGCCCATAACCGAAATTATCGCCCCCAATAATCCAATCGCCAGGTTTTACTTTTTCAGTAAAGTCACTTTCATATTCATTCATACAAACATCTACAAGTTTAGTTACATCCGTTTCTCTAATATTTTCAACCCCAACGATCCGATCAACATCATAATTTTCCTCATCGAAAATCCAAATTACTCTTCCTTTAATAGGATTCTCCATTACTAAATCCCCCCTTAATTTAAAAGTATTAGCCAGAATATAAATCTTCTGTTTTCGAAATATATTTACGAGGATCTGTTATCTTGCTCTCAATAGCTGATGCCGCTACTGTTGCTGAACTAACCAAATAAATATCTGAATCTACGCTCCCCATTCTTCCAGGCACATTGAGGGTCGCGGTGGAGAGCGCTTTTTGTCCTGCAGAAATCGTGCCACTTCTACCAAAACAGTAATCACAACTAGGAGCAGCAATAACTGCACCAGCTTGAATAAATGTTGTTAACAGACCTTCTTTTGATGCCTGTTCCATTAGTTCATTTGTAGATGGGACAATGTTCAATTTGAAAGTAGGTGCTACTTTCTTTCCTTTTAATATATGTGCCGCAATTCTCATATCGTCAATAGTTCCACCAACACAAGAACCAATATATCCTTGATCAATAGGGATATCTAAAATTTGCTCTAATGGTACTACATTCGCTGGAGATGGAGGCAAAACTGCCAAAGGTTCTAAGCTACTTAAATCAATCGAATATTCAGCTTCATAGGTTGCATCTTTATCTGGGAGAACATGTTCATAATTTCCCTTTGCCCGCCCTTGAAGATAATCATCAACTTTCTGATCGGGCACCATCACTGCTGTGGTTCCTCCAACAAACATAACTAAACCACAGATAATTGCCCTTGCATCAATTGATAGATGTTGTAGCGCAGTGCCGTCAATTTCTAATACTTTATTCAAGCAACCCTTGGGACCTAATTTACTTTGTATTAAATTGTATATATCACGAGCCGTGACACCATGGGGTATCTTTCCGTTCAAGGTTAATTTGACTGAGCCTGGAACTTGAACTGCTACCTTCTCAGAAACAAAAGCTTCGAATAAGTATCGGCGATTACCAACCGCTATAGAGCCAAGAGCTCCTAAAGCGCTTACATGTCCATCGTAATGTAAGATGAATTTACCTGGTACGGCATAACCTTGCTCTCTCGCTAAATGATGCCCAATACCCTCTCTTTCATATAAAACAATTCCCTGTTCTTTGGCAAAGTTTCTTGTCTGTTCATGAAACGCCTCTTCTTCAGCTGAAATTGTCGGTGTCATGTGATCGATGTACAAAATAAATCTTTCTGGTTCAGAAACTCTTTTTATCCCAAATTCTTCTTTCATTTGTTTTTCAATTCGATCAGTGTAACCTGGGAAATCATAAGCCATGACGTAATCTGGTTTAACCATAATCTCATCACCAGGTCGGACTTTCTCTAAACCTGCAGCTTGCGCATAAATTTTTTCCGCAATTGTCATACTCAATTAAGAACACCTCCAAAAATTAATATCGTTATTTAGTAAATGTAATCAATTCTCCCTCCTTTTTTTGTATAGAAATTCAAATTGATTGAAATTTTCCTAGCAGTAAAGAATTACCTTAACTATGTACTTTTCACTAGTTATATCTTATAATGACTATAGTCGATGACTAAGGTCAATGACCGTGGTCATCATTTGTAAATAGTATATTGCATTGATAAACTAGATGTCAACAAAAATTGTTAAATTATTTTTAATTTTTGAAAGGAAGAGATAATTTAGATGGAATTATTTGAAAAGGATAATGATTTAACCGCTCGGCAAATACAAGCTCTCGAAACAAAGAAGACAATATTTGATTCTGCAATGGAGTTATTTATTAAACACGGATTTTATAATGTACGTGTTGATGATATTGTTGAAAAAGCAGGCACTTCAAAGGGTACTTTTTATGTTCACTTTAAATCTAAAGATCAAGTCATTGTAGAGCATTATAAAAAAATAGATGAACACTATGTTGGTATTTTTAAGGGACTGCCTGAAGAAATGAGTAGCTATGACAAATTGTTAATTCTGTTCAAGGAGGCGTACTTATATACGGAGAAAATTGGAAAGGAATTATTGGGTGTTGTTTTAATCAACCAAATAAGCGGAAAAGAACACATCCGTCATGTAACAGATCCTAAAAGAAATATCTTCAAAATAACACTTGGTTTAATACAAGAAGGTCAAAAAAATGGTGAATTTTCAAATAAGATTAATCCTGAAAGCTTAACTTTATTAATTTTACAGCAACATTCAGGTGTATTTTTAACATGGAAAATGCTTGAAGGTGATAGCCTTGTTGAGATGGGCACACGAACCATACAACTATTTTTAGAAAGTTTTTTAAACAACTAAGGTGATACAATTATAAAGAGTTCTCCACCGCACTTGGAGAACTCTCATTTTTCAAAGCTTCATATTTTTAGCAATGATTGTTTTCATAATTTCATTAGTCCCCGCGTAAATCGCCATGACGGGAATGTCACGAAATCGTCTTGCGATTTCATATTCTTCCATATAGCCGTATCCACCGTGTAGCTGCATACATTCTGTGGAAATTTTTTTAGCCATATCGGTAATCCACCATTTTGCCATTGAGACTTTTGTGACGACATCCGCACCTTCAAGGTGCTCTTTTATCAATTGGTCAAGAAAAGCGCGACTCACTTCGATTTGTGTCGCCATCTCCACGATTTTAAATTGTGTATTTTGGAATTTACTAATCGGTTGCCCGAATGCTTCTCTACTTTTCACATAATCGATTGTTAATTCAAGCATCGCTTCTGACGAAACTTGAGCGGCAATCGCGACGATAAGTCGTTCTTGCTGCAGCTTCTCCATCATATACTTAAAGCCTTCACCTTCACGTCCAATTAAATTTTCGACAGGAACACGACAATCTTCGAAAATTAATTCAGCCGTGTCTTGTGCATGCAATCCGACTTTATCTAATTTTCGTCCTCGTGAAAAACCGGGTGTATCTCTTTCAATCGCTAGTAAACTTACCCCCTTATGCGGTGGCAACGCCTTCGGATCCGTCTTGCAAGCGATTACAACTAAATCAGCATGAATCCCATTCGTAATAAAGGTTTTCTGACCATTGACGATGTAATGATCGCCATCTCTGATCGCCGTTGTTTTTATATTTGCTACATCTGAACCAGTTCCCGGTTCAGTCATCCCAAGCGCAGTAATCATTTCACCTGAGACACATCGTGGAAGCCATCGTTTCTTTTGCTCTTCTGTTCCGTATGACGTCATGTATGGAACGACAATGTCGCTGTGTAGCCCGATACCGATTAAGCTTGATCCGACTTTTTCTAATTCTTCGTTAATAACAACATTAAAACCCCAGTCGACGGCAGAACCCCCATATTGCTCAGGGACATCGGGGCAGAGAAAGCCTTGCTCGCCCATTTTTGTCCATAGTTCACGTGGAATGATTCGATCATTTTCCCATTTATCGTAGTAGGGAACGACCTCCTGCTCCAAAAATCTTCTAAAAGCTTGGCGAAAGATTTGATGTTCTTCAGTCAAGTAGAGATGCTTCATTATCCTTCCCCTCCTTTACCTTCTAGAAAACTGAATGACTGCTCAGTATAATTTATTGTAAACGTTAACATTTGCATCGTCAATACGTTATCTTCTCTCTTGCAACTTTTTATGCAACAAAAAAACACGTCTCGCTTTTGACGTGTTTCCATACTTATCGATGTATTTCTTCCTTGCTCGTCTTCTGTTCAATTGCGAACAACTCTTGCAAATAGTCGTTTAGAAAAATACCTTTCGGATCAAGCCTTTCACGAACTTGAAGGAAATCTGCTAGTTTTGGATAAAGATTTGCGAGATGATCCTTGCTGACACTATGCATTTTCCCCCAATGAGGTCGTCCTGCATACTTCTGCATAATCTCTTCCATATCTTTAAAATACTCTTCATACTCCATCCCTTTATACATATGAAAAGCTAAGTAAGCCGATTCACGTTTGTAAGATGGGCTAAGCCAAATGTCATCTTCTTTCACGGTCCGACATTCGATTGGAAAATGAACATGATATTGCTTCTCTTCTATTTTATCTCGCACGTCACGTAACGCTGAAATTAAATGCTCCAAAGGAATACAATATTCAATTTCACGAAAGCGAACGAGTCGAGGTGTCGCAAACAATTGATAACTATTGGCTGCAATTGTTGAAGTCCCAATTGTTTTTGCTGATAATTTACTAAAGAATTGACTCGTCCTTGGAAACCATCGACAAAGCTCTGATACGAGATAAAAAAGATAGTTTTCCAAAATTAAATTTTTAAAATGATAAAAGGTTGTCCGCTGTGGGAACTTATCTGTCTCATTCATTGTTTTAATTTGCACGAGATCAGAAAAAGGAAAGAGAAAAAATTCAAAATGCTGATTTTCTTGAATTAATGGTGCAAGTTCCTTTTCCAATTGAGAGTAGTCTAGTTTATAGCTTTTAAATTCATAGACAGGGCTCCGTACAATTTTAAACGTTACTTTTACAATAATCCCAAAGCTACCTAAAGAAACGAGACTCGCTTTAAAATCGTCTGCATTCTTTTTTTCCGAAAGGGTCATCACTTCACCTTCCGCATTAACGATGACTAATTCTGTCACTTGAGTCGACAAGTTCCCAAAGCTCAAACCGGTTCCATGGGTTCCAGTTGATATCGCGCCTGCTACACTTTGAATGTTAATATCTCCGAGGTTTTCTTGTGAATAACCCCGTCTGCCTAATTCTTCGCCTAATTGAGAGAGACGCGTTCCCGCGTTAACTGTTACAGTCTTGTTCTGTTCATCAAGCTGAACGATCCCTGTTAATCGATCAAGTGACACGAGCCAATCATCCGTCTGGACTAATTTTGTAAAGGAATGCCCTGCCCCTACAACGCGAATCGTTTTCTGTTGAACTGTAGCCTCTTTTACGATTGCACAAACGTCTGTCACCGAGTCAGGATAAAAAGTTTTTGCTGGAGTGCTTTCACTCGTATGAGCCCAATTTCGCCACTTTTTCCCTTGGACTGATTTAATCATAAAAACGAAACACCTTCCCCTCGATACGTTTTATATCGTTTTGTAATCATCGTGTCTCGTAGACAAATGATGTCATTGAACCGCTCACACACTTCCCCCGCTTTTGCATGTCGAAAAATAATTGGGTCACCAATTTCTAGATTTTCATTTTCATAATAAACAGGGGTTTGCACTTCACCCGCACCTTCCAAATCTATTAACTTTCCATGAGGTGGGTAGACTAGTTTGGGAACTTTATCTTCTCCGTGTGGCCCTGAAGCAATATAGCCCCCGCCATGACACGTATAAATATTTTCCGTTGGTTTACGAACGATAGGAAGTGCGAAATAGAGTGACGGCTTATAGATAAAGTCTTGATAATAATCAAATAGCGCCGGTGAATAAAAGCCTGAACCAACTGTCACTTCTGTGACGACATCTTCTGTAGCAGTCGTATGTAAGCTCCCTGTTCCACCACCATTAACGAAAGATAGTGAAAATCCTGCATCTTTTAATGCATCAATCACACTTTTTCTCCTTGCTTCAATTTCTTTAATTGACCGCCTCTTCATAAAACGAATTAACTTATTTTTCAATTGTTTTGAAGG
>DKGO01000158.1 GCA_002453315.1 Caryophanales bacterium UBA6768
CGAATATGTTCATCAATATCCCGTCTTGCCTTATTAACCATTTCTTCAATTCGAGCCGGATGGATTCTTCCATCCTGCACTAATCTTTCTAAAGCAAGGCGAGCGATTTCTCGTCTAATTGGATCAAAACCAGATAATACGACTGCCTCAGGTGTATCATCGATAATTAAATCGATACCAGTTAACGTCTCAAGTGTACGGATATTACGGCCTTCACGTCCAATAATACGGCCCTTCATCTCATCGTTAGGTAAATTAATAACGGATACTGTCGTTTCAGCTACGTGATCAGCTGCACAACGTTGCAAAGCAATTGATAAAATATTTTTTGCCTTTTTATCAGCTTCTTCTTTGTAATGATTTTCAGCTTCTTTAATCATCACTGCTGTTTCGTGAGTCAATTCTTTTTCTATCCGTGTTAAAATAACCCTCTTTGCCTCTTCAGTAGTATATCCGGAAATGCGTTCAAGCTCTTTTTGTTGCTCGGCTAGCATTGTTTCCACTTTGCCTTCCATTTCTTCAATTTGTTGTTGTTTTTCTGTTAGTGATTCTTCACGTTTCTCTAATGTGAGCTCACGCTTATCAAACATATCACTTTTTCTGTCCAGCATCTCTTCCTTCTGCATTAGTCGATCTTCTTGTTTCTGAATTTCTACACGACGTCCACGTAACTCTTCCTCCGCTTGTTGACGGAATACATGACTTTCTTCTTTCGCTTCAAGGAGTGCCTCTTTTTTCGCAGAATCAGCATTTCGATGTGCTTCATCGACAATTTGTTTAGCAAGATTTTCTGCACTAGAAATTTTAGCTTCTGCTATTGATTTACGAATCAAATAACCAACAACAATACCGACGATTAGGACTAAAGCAAGCAAAATGGAGATGATAATAGGATTGTCCATGTTTTTTCACCTCCTATTGCTATTAAATTGTATAATTCTTTATTGTCGGCACAAACAATTTCAATCGTAATGATCGTCATATATTTTAAAATGATAATATTATACAACTTAATTGTAATTGTAACAATAATTGATGTCAATGAAAAGCATTACAAATTATAGGAATCTATTTTTATTCTCTATCGTTTTTTATAAAAATCACTTAGAATTAGAAATTGGCTAGTATGAACCCAATAATTTACTGGATATACACTAGCCAATTATATAGTTAAATTAATCAAACCTTTAGAGTCAATTCAAACCCTGTTAAGTTATTAATACTATTCTTTTACTACTACTTCTTCATTTTCAGATGTTGCATCAGCTGTTTCATCTAATTCATAATGATCACGAACTGCTCGGTTAATTTCATCATAAATATCTGTATGTTCAATTAAAAAGTCCTTCGCATTTTCCCTACCCTGCCCGAGTCGTTCTCCTTGATAAGAATACCATGCACCACTTTTTTCGATAATATCTAATTCAGATGCAATATCGAGAATTTCCCCTTCTTTCGAAATTCCTTCTCCATACATAATATCCACCATTGCTTGTTTAAAAGGTGGAGCTACTTTATTTTTTACCACTTTAATCCGTGTTTTATTTCCAATCATATCTGTTCCTTGCTTTAATGTTTCGGCCCGACGGACTTCAAGTCTCACAGAGGAGTAAAACTTCAATGCCCGACCACCTGGGGTTGTTTCAGGATTACCGAACATAACACCGACTTTTTCACGAATCTGGTTAATGAAAATTGCTATCGTATTTGATTTATTAATGGCCCCAGATAGCTTTCTCAATGCTTGGGACATAAGACGTGCTTGAAGACCGACATGAGCGTCTCCCATCTCTCCTTCAATTTCAGCACTTGGTACTAATGCTGCGACAGAGTCAACAACAACGATATCAATTGCCCCACTTCGTACAAGGGCTTCAGCAATTTCTAATCCTTGTTCGCCTGTATCCGGTTGTGATAACAATAGTTCCTCAATGTTAACTCCGAGTGCCCTTGCATAGTTTGGGTCTAAGGCATGTTCCGCATCGATAAATGCCACTTGCCCCCCCAATTTTTGTGCTTCTGCGATGGCATGCAACGCAACGGTTGTTTTACCGGATGATTCTGGGCCATAAATTTCAATGACACGTCCTTTCGGATAGCCACCAATTCCTAAGGCTATATCTAGTGCCAATGATCCACTTGGTATCGTATCTATTTTTCTATTAGAATCTTCTCCTAGTTTCATAATAGAGCCTTTGCCAAATTGTTTCTCAATTTTTTTCATTGCTTCATCTAATGCTCTTTGTTTATCACTCAATATATATACCTCCTATTTGTAAACTATATATATCATACCTTGTTTCCATTATTAATACAAACATTATACGAATAGATGTTCTGTCGATTTTGGGTACTTTTTTAGCTGAAAATTCAATTTTGACACTACTAAATATCACTAAAAAACCATATTAAACGATGTCCACATAGATAAAATGTTATTTTAAGTATTTTAACAAAATTTCACAACCTTTTAAAATTGCCCGATATCGATTATAGTTACGACCGCCTTGAAAGGTACATTTTTCTACAAAATTAACCCCATCTTTATCATAAAATCCGATATAAACAGTACCTACTTCCTTTCCTTCTATTTCATTTGGGCCAGCAACACCGGTAAAGCTAATTCCAATATCCGCGTTTAATCGCTTGCTCACTCGTTCTGCCATTTCCGCTGCACATTGTTCGCTCACGGTACCAAACTTTTTAATCGTCGATTGGTAAACACCAAGCACGTCGATTTTCACCGATGTATCATAGCACACAATACTTCCTTTCACAAAATTTGAAGCACCATTGACGGAAACGAGTTTATTAGCAAATCCCCCACCCGTAAGACTTTCCGCTGCTGCAATTGTTTTTTTCGATTCAATAAATAATGAAGCAATTTTTTCTTCAATCGTTTCTTCATTTTCACCATAATAAAATTCCCCTACTTCAGATAAGACAGACGCTTTAGCTTTTTCAAGTAATTTAAGTGCCTCATCCTCTGTTGGTGTTTTGGCTGTCAGTCGGACAGTAACTCCATCTTTTTGGGCCAAAGGGGCGATCGTAGGATTATTTTGCTGACGGATTAGCGATTGTAGGCGGGTTTCTAACGCCGATTCACCAATACCGATAAATTTTAACACGGTCGATTTAATAAGCATATGGCCATTACGATTTTTTAAAAATGGCATGACATCATCACTGAATATTTGCTTCATTTCCCGTGGAACACCCGGTAAAAATACCCATGTCGTTTCATCATAATCAAGCAAACATCCAGGGGCCATTCCGGTTTTATTATCAAGAACAGTACTTTTAGCAAAGACTCGGGCTTGACGACGGTTGTTTTCTGACATATGAAGGTTCATTTTTTTATAAAATTGCTCAATTTTTTCCATTGAATTTGTCTCGGAAATAATGGGTATCCCTGATAATTCATGAAAAGCTTCCCTAGAAAGATCATCCTCTGTTGGTCCAAGTCCGCCCGTAACAATAATAACATTTGCCCGTCCATGAGCCTTTTCGAAAACATCCTTTAATCGCTCCATATTATCACCAACAACGGAGTGAAAATATGTATTGACCCCAATACTAGCTAACTTTTCCGATATCCATTGGGCGTTTGTATTCGCAATTTGTCCAAGCAATAATTCTGTTCCGACAGCGATAATTTCGGTTTTTAACACGTTATTCATTTCGAATCACTCATCACGTGGGCATTTTTTATAAAATAATCGATTCCAGACCATGTTGTTAAAATAAGGGCAATATTTAACATGATCATATCAAATGGAATATTCAAAAAAACAAACGGGAAATTATGAAGAAGCAATAAGGCTATGGCTAATATTTGTGACACTGTTTTTAGTTTTCCCATGCTACTAGCTGCTAAGACAATACCTTCCCCCGAGGCTACAAGCCGTAGTCCCGTGACAGCAAATTCCCGACTGATAATAACAATGACAATCCAGGCAGGAGCCATCCCCATTTCCACTGTTAAAATAAATGCTGCTGAAACAAGTAGTTTATCTGCTAATGGATCTAAAAACTTTCCCATGTTCGTAATTAAATTATATTTTCTTGCATAATAGCCATCCAACCAATCTGTTAATGATGCGACTAGAAAAATAATCCCAGCAATGAGATGTGTGACAGGTATTTGAAATGATCCTGATTCGACTTGTCCCCAGTCAACTGGTATCGTTAAAATAATGATAAAAATTGGAATTAAAAAAATACGTGATATCGTTATTCTGTTTGGTATATTCATTTTCTTCACCTTTCTTTCAACATTTAAAGCCCTCCCAACAATTTGGAAGGGCTATATCATTATTATTTATTCTTTTACAAACTCGACCCAATATCTTTGATGGACGATATCCTCATCTACTGGATATTCTAATTCCACACCATTAATGCTTACTTTTAAATTTTTGGCTCGATAAATGTTAATAAATATTTTTTCTTCCTCCGAAACATCAATTTCTACATTTTCATGATCAGTATCAATTGTATCAATAAAGTAATATTGCTTTAAATCCCCACCAACATCAACATACACATTGCCTAACGGCTCTAATTCGACAATTAATTCATCTTCCGTATGATGAAACTCTAAGGTTGAAGTTGGTTTTTCACCAGTACCTAATTCAGTGACCTTAAATTCTGATTGAACTTCCGGCTCGGGTGCTTCTTCACTATCATTATCTTGATTGTCATTATCTTCCTCGTCATTTGCTTTATTGTTAGGAGGATCATCGACACTACGAATAATTTCATCTCCATTTTGTTCATTTCCTTGGTCTGGGTTATTATTTAATGTTTTTTGATACAAAGTAATAGCAACAAAAATAATACCAACGATTAATAATATGACGATAAAGGTAGGCAAAATTGAAAATACAAATGAGCTTTTGGATGATTTTTTTCTTCTTTCAATCCGGGTATAACGAACAGATTCATCTCTATTAGTTTCGATATTTTCATGATCAAATTGTTTTAAAATGACATCAACGTTTAATCCTAAAACATTTGCATATTCTTTAATAAAAGCCCGCGCATAAAATTTTCCGGGCAAAGAAGCATAATCATTTTGTTCAATTTTCATTAAGTATCGTTTTTGAATTTTCGTTATTTCCTGTATTTCTTCAATGGTGTAGCCTCTCTCTTCTCTTGTCTCTCTTAAAATATCACCTATTCCCATCACAAACACCTTCCATAGTGAATCCATTGCCGTTATCGATTCATCACTAATTATATTTTATATATTAATCGAATTTTACACTTTACATTGGCATTTTTATAATTAAATTCTTAACTTTATGGGAGAATTAAAATTTATAAATAAAAGCATGGAGTAAAAACCGCAATAAAGTTTATTGTTTACAATAATTATTTTCAAATAAATTCCGTATTGGTCATTAAAACAGTATAAGAAGAAATATCTTTTTAAAAATCAAACATAGATAGTCCTCTATCCCTCATGGATTGCTGTTCGATTGGCTCATATGTTATTTCTTCTGATTCATCTCTTCGAATTTCAATAATATAATCAAAATCATCCATTGTGTATGAGGTTGATTGGATAAAGATGTCCGGATGTTCAACAACCTTTGCTGTCGGGATTTGCATAATTTCACGAATTAACTGCCAATGTTGTTCATTAGCACGTTGTTGTGAAACAACCCCATCAATAATATAAATATAGTCTTCCCCATATTCACCTTCAATTAACTGATTTCTAACGGTTTGTTTTAATAATGTACTCGATAAAAATAACCATTTTTTATTGGCACTAACACTACCAGCAACGATGGCTTCTGTTTTTCCGACACGGGGCATACCCCTGACACCAATTAATTTATGACCATCACTTTTGAAGAGCTCCGCCATAAAATCAACTAAAAGTCCAAATTCCTCACGGACAAAGTGGATTGTCTTTCGGTCTTCCGTATCCCTATGTATATATTTCCCATGTCTAACAGCCAATCTGTCTCTTAATTTTGGTTTACGTAATTTTGTAATGCGAACTGAATCAACCTTATCTAAAATTGTTCTTAATCTTTCGATATGTTCATCATTTTTGCATAGTATTAACAATCCACGACGTGACCTTTCGACACCATTTATCATAATAATATTAATGGATAACATGCCTAATAAAGAGGAAATATCACCGAGTAAACCCGGTCGGTTATATTGTAACTCATATTCCAAATACCATTCTTTTTTAGTCATGGTCATATCCCCATTTTTGTTAATAAATAAACAGCGTAATCAAGCAACGTTATAGTCGAATGCATACTATTTTAATTTTACGCTAAACATCATGTAAATGCAATCATGCATTGAAAAAAATAGGAGATTTTGTAGAAAATTAAGAATCTCCTTAAGCATATGTAATAAAAAAGTAACAAAATAAGTCAATTGGTGAAAATCATCTAATATATTTTTATTTATTTTGTGTCCTTCTTGTTCAATAAATAATTCATAAAATAAAAAATTAACCAAAATATCGCAATTAAAACGAGAGTAAAAATAATTAAAGTCATCTCGCTCATATTCGGAAACTTGCTAAAGATTATAACGACAATAAAAAGAAAAGGAATCAAAAGTATCCAAAATCGCTTATTTTTTAACGTATCAAGTCCAAACATTTTCCAACGCCCTTTCAATTCTATTTTATTTGTGGGTAAATATATATGAGTATATGAGTAATCATATTTACTAAGAATAAAACAAAGAAATAAAAAATCCCACCTATCCTTATCAAATTTTAGCATATTTTGGAAAAGGAAGAAATCATTATAATTTGGAGTCCCCAAGCATATTAAATGACAAAAGGTGCAACGAATCAATCAGTTGCACCCTTTTTTAATCTTTTAAAAACACAATTTATTTGTCCCTTTTATTGTTGTTGTACAAGCTTAATCATTGCACTTGCCAATGCCTCTTGCTCTTCCTCGGAAGCTGCATTCCACAATTCCTGAAGGACTCTTTCCTCTTCATTTTTCGGCTCAACATGGCGACTTAAATAATCCCCGACATGTTCTGCAAAACGGGTCATTGCTCCTTTACTCATACCATGATCTTCTGCCTTGTCTATTTTGTCTGCTAAAAATTCCTTCCAAGTTGAAAAGTCATCTAATACTGACATTTACCCATACCTCCTTTAATTTAACGATAGTATGGATAATTAACCATTAATTTATACAACTTTTGCTATCTCAAATTAATGCCAACCACCTGAAATTTGAATAATTTCCCCCAAAATATAATTTGAATTTTCGTCCAGCAAAAATTCGACGGCATGGGCAATTTCAGCTGGTAAGCCAATTCGATTTGCGGGAATTTGTGCGATAATCGATTGACGTTCATCTTCTAATAAATGTTCATTCATCTTCGTATCGATAAATCCTGGGCTTACAGCATTAACACTAATACCGTTAGGTCCAACCTCTTTTGCAAGTGCCTTCACAAAACTATTTTGCGCTCCTTTAACAGAAGAATAAATAACCTCATTGCTTGCCCCTGTGCTTCCCCAAATAGAAGTAATCAAAATGATTTTTCCCGATTGTCGTTTGATCATAGATGGCAAAAATTTTTGTGTTATGAGCCAAGGTGATTTGACGTGCAAAATTAGCATTTTATCCATTGTCTCTTCATCTACTTCTGAAAAAAGTTGATGCTGTGTTAATCCACTTACATAAATAATCGCATGGACACTAAAGGCAACTTGTTCATATAAATTGTTTGCACCGTCCTCTGTCGATAAATCAGCTTGAATAACTTGTAATATTTTTGATGAATCGACATGTTCCAAAAGCTTTTCCATCGCTTGTTTGTTTTGATGATAATGTAACATAAATTGATAATTTTCATTTGCCAACTGTTTAACAATTGCCCTGCCAATATCCCCACTTGCACCAACGACTAATACATTTTTCATCAAACTCACCTATTAATTTTTATTTTCTATTCGGCAAACAGTTAAGCGCTCTTCTTCAATCCAGGAAATTAAAAATTCATTCAAATCTTCAACTTGCAATTGCTCAATAAAAGCAGTAATGTCAAAAAAGTTCACTTGAGCAAAATGGTAATGAATATATTGGTTGGCAATATACTCAAGGGAATTCATTGAACGTAAAATCGAGCCTATTTGCTTTTTTTTCATCGTATCAAAAGTTTCCTGTGTAATTGTTTCATCTTTCGTTTGTAATAAAAGTTGTTTGACCCGTTCAGCAAATCGATCCGGATTTTCGGTATTACTACTAATTAATGAAAAGCCAAAGTTCTCCTCCACAGTCGTACTGTATTCAAAACTCCCATCGATTAGTTCTTCATCATATAGGGTTTCGTAAAATTCACCACTAGGTGAGAAATAATAATCTAACAACATTGTCTGGAAAATTTCCCGTTTTAACAATGCCTCACCTAGTAATATTTTTACCGGATCTTTAATACCTATTGTCACTTTTGGAATGGATACAGGAAGATTAATGGTACTTTCCTTCGTGGCAACATGAGCGGGTTCCTTATAAATCCCTTTTTCAATAGGTTCAATTTCAGAAAAAGTCTTGATTGTTTGGTTTGATTCTATTAACTTTGCCATTTCTTCTATATCAAAATTTCCAGTTACAAAAATCGCCATATTTTGCGGGTGATAAAACGTATGATAACAAGTATACAAATCTTCCTTCGTTATCGAATTAATCGATTGTTCTGTGCCAAGAATATCAATATTAACCGGATGGTGGTGAAACATATTTTTAATTGTTCCCATGAAGCTTCTCCAATCTGGTTGATCCTCATACATATTGAGTTCTTGAATAATAATCCCTTTTTCTTTTTCTACTGATGCGTCTGAGAAATAAGGCTTTTGGACGAAATTCAGTAAAGTCTCGACGTTTTTTGTTGCTAAATCTGTTGTTGAAAATAAATAGGCTGTTTTTGTAAAAGATGTGTATGCATTTGGTGATGCCCCTTGCTTAGAGAAAATCTCCATCACATCATGATCTTCTTTTTCAAATAATTTATGCTCTAAAAAATGAGCAATCCCGTCTGGAACCGTTGTTTCATTTTCTTCATTTAAAGGGACAAATGTCCGATCAATGGATCCATAATTTGTAGTAAAAACACTATATACTTTAGAGACATCCTTTTTAGGATGCAAAAATACGTGTAACCCATTCGGCAAAACCTTTGAATAAATAGTTTCTTCAATCGTATTAAAGGTTTTTTTGTTCACCTGAATCGCCCCCTTCACTCGTTAATAAATAAATGGTGTCAAGTTCTATTTTATTAGCCACTTGAACGATTTGATCTTTCGTTACTTCATTCAATTGCTTGAACAATTCTATCGGGGTTCGTTTATTATTTCCGATCACCTGTTGATAAAATAATTCAATTGTTCCTCTGGCAGAATCTAACGTTTCTTTCAATTGACTAATAATTAGCTCTTTTGTCGACTGGATCTCGTCTTCTGTAAAGTCACCCTTTTGCATTGCATCCATCTGTTCTGTCATGATTTGGCGGGCTAATTCGTAATTACCCGCTTCAATTCCAGAAAAAACAAGTAGTAACCCTTGGTGACTTTCAATTCTTGATGCAGCATAATAAGCTAAACTATTTTTTTCCCGAACATTGATAAACAATTTCGAACTTGGGAAGGCACCAAAAATACCATTAAATAGTTGTAATGCGGCGTAATCGTCATCTTCATATGTACAGTTTGTTCGATAACCAATATGTAATTTAGCTTGCTGGACTGGTTGTGTCTCAACAATATTTTGTACAGATACGATTTGCTTTGGTTGTTCGATTAAATGGTCCATTTCATGTCCATGATTACTATGCTGAAAAGTTGTCTTTATTTTTTGCTCCATGTCATTGACATCAAAATCACCAACAACATACATATCAAATTGATTCGTATTAATCATCTCTTGATAAGCATCATAAATCGATGCTGGTGTGATTTTTTCTAATGATGCCTCATCACCGTACGTATGGGTGCTGAAAATTTCATCGGCGTACATTTCATCAATTAATCGTTGATTAGCATAAGCCATCTTATCATCAACAATTGAGCTTATTTTATTTTTCAAAGTCGCCTTTTCACGCCGAACAATCTTTTCCGGAAATGTACCATTCAGGACGTTCGGTTGGAAAATAATTTCATCTAATAAGCTTAGGCTCTCTTCAATCATTGTCGTTTCATTATGAATATATTTTTCATTGGCTACTTCCATTTGAAAATTAATTATATGGTGATTACCTTTTTTAGCGACATCAATGTAAAAAACTGCCCCATAGAGCTCATCTAACTTTTTCATTAATTGCTTTTCTGATGGGTAATTTTTCGTCCCTTGTTGTAATAAATAAATTAATAAAGCCCGTTCAGTAACAGTTTCTTTATTCAAAGGTGCACGACATTTTACAGAAAATGTCACAGTTTTAAATTTTTTAGTTTGAATGAAATGAATATTCATCCCTTGATGATTCAGTGTTTTTTCAGTCATATTAGTCAACATCTAATTCCTCCTTCATACTTTTTCTAGGAAAATTTATTGCGTGTTATCCTCATCTTCTTTATTAGCTGGAATGAGTACTATTCGGGGCTTATTCCCTTCATATGGTCCAACAATGCCACGCTCTTCCATATAATCTATTAACCGGGCTGCCCTAGTATAACCAATTCGGAATCGACGTTGAAGCATTGATACACTGGCACTTTGCATTTCAATGATTAATTGAACAGCATCGTCAAAGAGTTCATCATCAACATCTTCTGATTCGGATTCTTCTTGCTCCTCTGGCATCATTTCTTCATCATAGTCAACCTTTTGTTGTCCTATACAGTGATTAACAATTCCCTCGACCTCTTCATCTGATAAAAAAGCACCTTGTACTCGAACCGGCTTTGACATGCCGACAGGAATATAAAGCATGTCCCCTTTTCCTAACAACTTTTCTGCACCACCGACATCTAAAATCGTTCGTGAGTCAACTTGTGATGACACACTAAAAGCAATTCGTGAAGGAATATTTGCTTTAATTACTCCGGTAATTACATCGACTGATGGACGTTGTGTCGCAATAATTAAGTGAATTCCTGCTGCCCGTGCCATTTGAGCCAATCGTGTGATTGAATCTTCAACATCTTTTGAAGCAACCATCATCAAATCAGCTAGCTCGTCAATTAAAACAACGATATATGGTAATAATGACGATTCCTGATATTCCTTCTGATTTTTAATATGTGCATTATACCCTTCAATATTCCTCGTACCTGACTGGGAAAATAGTTCATACCGATGATCCATTTCGATAATGACCTTTCTCAAAGCCATCGATGCTTTTTTCGGATCAGTAACAACCGGTGTTAACAAATGAGGAATACCATTATAAACGTTTAATTCAACTTTTTTAGGGTCAATCATCATCATTTTTACTTCATTTGGTTTTGCTCTCATCAATATTGACGTAATAATCCCGTTAATACAAACACTTTTCCCACTACCTGTTGCACCCGCAATTAATAAATGGGGCATTTTGTTTAATTCACCAATAATGGCATTACCTGATATATCCCGTCCTAATGCAAATAATAATTTTTTATGTTGTTGAGCATGAACGTCTAACACTTCCCGTAATGACACCATCGCAATACTTTTGTTCGGCACTTCAATACCAACAGCAGATTTCCCAGGTATTGGTGCCTCAATACGAATATCCTGTGCAGCTAATGCTAATGCTAAATCATCGTGTAAGTTTAAAATTTTACTTACTTTTACCCCTGCTTCCGGGAAAACTTCATATTTTGTGACGGCGGGGCCTACATGGGCTTTCGTGATCTTGGCGCGCACACCAAATGATTCAAATGTTTCTTCAAGTAGTTGTACTGTTTTTTTAATTTGTGACTTTTCTTTCTGCTGTGATTGGTTCAAAGGTTGATTTAACAGCTCTATCGATGGTAATTGATATGGTTCATGATCATGATGTGTAAATTCAATCGTATGTTCATCCTTTACTTCAACAGGCTTATCTTCTTCAATATGTATTTGTAATTGGCCACTTTTCGTTGCTTTATACGTATACTGAACATCAATTTCGTTATCAGATTCCGGTGCTAAATCAGTAGGAGGTTCTATTACCTCCCCAGGGATTGGCTGGGGTCTTGAATTTTTCATACGTTTCTTTTCCGCTACCTTTTTAGCTGTTTTTCTTTTTTTCCTATTCTCCTTTGCATTCTTCCTTACATTTTGAAACCCATTTTTCACTTTTTTATAAGATTTTTCAATTGAAAAGTTAAAAATAAATAATAGGCCAATCAGCATGGAAAAAACAGCGACAATTTTTGAACCGGCGGCGGAAAATAAATAAAAGCTTACGGCAAATAGCGTCCCACCAATAAGGCCACCTCCCAATTGCGAGGCAACCCCTTCACCACCCGTATATGAAACGAAATGATTAAACGTCATTTTTAAAATAGATGATTCAGATGGATTAATATGTAATCGATCAAATATTTGAATATGTGTCATTAGTAACAAACCAAGTATAAAAATAATCATCCCTGTCGTTCTTTTTGTTAACATCGTTGGCATCTTCCGTTTGATAACGAAATAAAAACCAAGTATGAGTAAAATGATTGGAAAAATAAAATACCATATTCCCGCAAAGAAACGGAAAACATTTTCCAAGCTCGCCGGTATAAATCCATCACTAATAATCGATGCTCCACTTCCGAAGATCGATAAAAAGATAAATAAAATTCCTAATAATTCAAATTGTAATTGTTTCGTTAATCGAAGTTTATTTCTTCTTCGTTTTCTCGCCATTGCTTTCTCCCCATCTAAATATCGTAAATGATTTATTTGATAGATTTTTATTTCCATTTTTCATCATGAATATGAAACCCTCGCCTAATGGCAAGGGTAACGTTGAGTCTATTATAACATAATCGTATCCGCTTCATATAGCAACTTAAAAATTATCCATAAGTATTAAGTTCGTAAATTTTATTTTCACGTATTTTGACTAAATTTTTGATCACTATATCACACTTCTAGTCTAGCGGTTTTGGTGAGAAGAAAAAATATAAATAATATGAAATTAATTTGTCGAAGTTTGGTTTTTAAATTGTGACATACAAGAATTATTTCTTAATTTAATAGTTTTCTTTGCAAGGTCTTATCCATAGTTAATGACTGGAAATCTCAAAAAAGTAATGGTAAGCAAAATCTAACCCTTAGTTATATAAAAGTGAAAAATATCCCCAAATTTGATCCTCTCCTTATATCAACATCGTTGATAACACAATAAAATTATCACCAAAACCCTTTAAATAAATCAATCCACTTTTATTAACTTTTACCGGTAAGTATTTTATTTTGGTTTAGTTTGACGATTCAGATTGCTTGTTAGATTGATTTTTTTCAGATGACTCTAATTTTTCCAATGATTGCTCTGTATTTTTAATAGAATTTGGTCCAATTAATTCCTCCATTTTCTTTAAAGCCTCTTTCACTCCACCGACATCGTTAATTAATTTTACATCGACAGCTTCTTTACCAACTAAATTCGTACCAATATCCCGGGTTAAATTCCCTTTCGCAAACATGAGTTCCTTAAATTTTTCTTCTTTCACATTCGAATGATTAATGACAAATTGTATGACACGATCTTGCATTTTATCCAAATATTCAAAGGTTTGGGGTACACCGATAACTAGTCCCGTAAGTCGAATTGGATGAATTGTCATCGTAGCAGTCGGGGCAATAAAGGAATGATTTGCAGCAACTGCAACTGGCACACCGATAGAATGGCCACCCCCTAATACAATGGATACAGTTGGCTTTGATAATGATGCAATTAATTCTGCTAATGCGAGTCCGGCCTCAACATCCCCCCCAATTGTATTTAATAAAATAATTACACCTTCAATTTTAGGGTTTTGCTCGATTGCAATTAATTGGGGCAAAATATGTTCATACTTTGTTGTTTTATTTTGCGGGGGTAATTGCATGTGGCCCTCAACTTGGCCAATGATTGTAATGACATGAATATTAGAATCTTCTGTGCTAGGAATATTTGTCTGTCCTAACTCTTTAATCTTCTCTACTATTGAGTTTTGGGATGCTGCTTCATTTTTTTCCTCATCATTTTCCAAGAAGTTAAACCACCTTTAAACGATTATATTTTAACGATAGTATGAACTTAAAACGAATAATTGATTCATTTTAAAAATTCAAATGGAAAACTTCGGCATTTCATTGTAATTGGGGTGGTCCTATCAATGAAAAACAATGTGAAGATGGCACGTGTTCAGACAATGTTAGTTTATCTCACAGCAGGGTATAACGGAATAGACGGTACTATATTTTGAGGTATTACTTTTATTTGTGGGCTTTTCCCCACCTTGTACATTTATTATTTACGCAAAAAACGTCTGGTTGATTCCAAAGAATAAGTGTGGAAAGAGTTGCTAACCCCTTCCACACTTTTTTGTAAGTAAACATTTTATTATATAATTTCTTGTTGAATTAATGATTGTGCAATTTGTACAGTATTCCAAGCAGCACCTTTCACTAAATTATCGGAAACAACCCATAAATGGAAACCATTTTTCACATCAAGATCTTGCCTTATGCGGCCGACAAATACTTCCTTTTTATCCTGGGCACTTAATGGTGTAGGATAAGTTTGTGTTGCAGGATCATCTTCCAAAATTAGTCCAGCGCCATTAGCAATTGTTGACTTAAATTCATCTACGCTCGGATGTTCATTTACTTCTACATACACACTCTCTGCATGAGAAGAAAATACTGGCAATCTTACACATGTTGCTGCTACGTGCATTTCAGGTGCATGCATTATTTTTTTCGTTTCATTTATCATTTTCATTTCTTCTTTTGTGTAGTCATTATCTTCAAAAACATCGATTTGTGGTAATGCATTAAAAGCAATTGGAAAATGACGTTTATCTCCACCAGCTGGTAAAATATTTGCTTCCATTTCTTGCCCATTTAAACGCTGTTTCGTTTGGGCAACAAGTTCATCAAGTGCTGATAATCCTGCTCCAGATACAGCTTGGTAGGTAGAAACGATTACCCGTTCTAATCCAAATTTATCCTGAATGGGCTTCAAGGCAGCAACCATTTGTATCGTTGAGCAATTCGGGTTAGCGATAACTCCTTGATGTTTATGCAAATCTTCTGGGTTTACCTCAGGAACGACAAGGGGAACATTTTCATCCATACGATAGGCACTCGTATTGTCAATAACTACCGCACCACTTTTTACAGCGGCAGGAACTAATTTTTTTGAAATCGCACCACCGGCGGAAAAAAAGGCAATGTCGATTGAATCGAAACTCTTTTCAGTTGCTTCTTCTATCGTTATTTCTTTATTTAAAAAGGTTACTTTTTTACCTGCCGAACGTTTTGATGATAATAATGTTACCTTATTAATTGGAAAAGGCTCCTCTTCCAAATAACTAACAATTTTTTGACCAACTGCACCAGTTGCACCGACAACTGCTACATTATATTGCTTCCTACTCATGTTGTGTTTGATTCCTCCCATTTTCACTCAGCTTTCATTTCAATATAGTTTATCATATTTTATCATTGTTATATACTATTTTTATTTAAAACAGGTTGTTGTGAAACGTTTTATACAAAAAAAATAGAGAAATGATATTCTCTATCGTTTATGTTCCATCAAAATCAATTAAAATTAAATCTTTGCCGATTTTTTTTATTTTATTCCATTGAATAACAGAAGCATGGTCCTCCTGTTTAAACCCAAACCATTTATAATTCGGTATGACTAACGATTCAATTTTTCCAGTTTTTTTATTAATATTTAAATCTGTTTGCCCTAATATACCAAGTCGCGAACCATCACTAATATTGACGATTTCCTTGCCACTCATTTCTTTATAACGCACGTTAAGAACCACCTCTCACAGCACTAGTATTACATAGTATATGAGAGCTAGAAATAAGTTATGTCGATTTACTTTTTGTCGGCTGATTTGTTAATTTGGTAATATTAATGCCGATGAACGATTGCCATTTAAAACTTGGTCGATGACAAAACGTGTTTTCTCTGAGTCTACCAGATCTATTTCTGCCATCATCTCATCAATTGTTCGGTGTCGTTTCATTAATAATTCATTTCTACCATTACGATGCATTCGGCTACTTGTGTTCTCTAAACCTAGGACAAGACTACCTTTTAATCTTTGTTTCGAATGTTGTATTTCCTTCTCTGTCAATCCATCCGCAACTAATTGTTCCAATATCACTTCAATGGTTTTTTCGAGCAATGAGAGTTCTGATTTATTTACACCAGCATATATCGTTAATAATCCACTATCAACATATGGTTGGTGAAATGAAAAAACAGAATAGGCTAATCCTTGTTTCTCACGAATTTCTTGAAACAACCGTGAGTTCATCCCCCCACCGAGAATATTATTGACAATATTCATTGACATTAAATATTCGTCCTGTACGGATAAACCTTCAAATCCGTAACAAAGATGGGCTTGTTCAACTTCTTTATTACGGGTTAAATGATTGTTTGTAAATGGGGGTTTGATTGATTTTTTTGGTTGTTGATCGTTTGTAAATTGATTAAAATGATCTTCAATCATCGGGATAAAACTACTATCAACATTTCCTGCAACGGAAATAACGACATTATTCGGTGTATATTTTTCATCCATATATGCAATTATTTTTTCTTTCGAAAATGCTTTAATGTGCTGTTCAGTTCCTATAATTGTCCGTCCTAATGAATGACCTTGGAATGAGGCATCGGCTAACAAGTCATGAATGACATCATCTGGTGTGTCCTCATACATTTTTACTTCTTCTAAGACAACTTTCTTTTCCCTTACAAGTTCATCCTCTTGAAAGGTAGAATGAAAAAACATGTCAGACAAAATATCAATAGCAAATTCTTTATATGTATCTAGTACTCTCGCATAATAACAAGTATATTCTTTTGATGTAAATGCATTGACTTGTCCACCAATAGACTCAAAAGCCTCGGCAATTTGCTGAGCGGTTCTAGTTTTCGTCCCCTTAAAAAGCATATGTTCAATAAAATGGGAAATGCCATTTTCTTCAATTATTTCGTCCCTTGACCCTGTAAATACCCAAACACCAATCGACACAGAACGAACATGTGGTACCTCTTCTAATACAATACGGATGCCATTAATACTAGTATGTTTTTCTATCACTGTTGTTCCCCCAATATTGTTATGAACGATTAGCACTAAGTAGTTCCTCAATCGTTCCTATCTTATAGTCTTTATCTTTTATTTCTTCAATCATTGTACCTAATCCTTCTGATACAACTTTTGTTGGATGCATTAAGATCGTTGCCCCTGGGTGGATATTTGTTATAACGCGATTTATCATAACAGAAACAGATGGATTCTTCCAATCAATTGTATCGACGGTCCATAAAATAGTTTCCATGTTTAATTGACGAGCAATTTGAACAACTTTTTCATTAAAACTTCCACTAGGTGGAGCATACCATATAGGTTGGGCTTTTGTCATTGATTGTAAAATATGATTCGTTTGATCTATTTGTTTTCTTTTTTCTGCATCAGAAATAGCTGCCATATTCGGATGATTATACGAATGATTACCGATTAGATGATTCTCCTCATCTATCATTTTTACAATTTCAGGGTGTTCTTTTGCCCATTTTCCTTCAATAAAGAAAGTCGCTTTTACATCGTGCTGGTCTAACGTTTTTAAAATTTGTGGGATATATTGCTCCCCCCATGAAACATTGATAAGTAGCGCAATCATCTGTTTTTCCGGGTGTCCCCTATAAATGGGTGATGGGGGTAAATCTCGTAATGATTTTATCGGTTTAATTTCATCAAAAACAATAAGTGATTCATTATACTCTTTTGATTCCTTCATATTTTGATATGATTTGTTAACATTTACTTGCCGCCCATTTCGTCCCGGTGTCTTTTTCCACACTCGGTCAATGTACGGCTCCTGTGCGTCTTCTTCTAAATATGGCGCACGTTTTTCAATTTGTGCGATGATCTCCGTCTTAGATTGTGGTGTTCTTTGAGCATCAACGTTCAAAACTTCATTATTAGTGGACATATTTGGAGAAAAGATTTTATAAAAAATAATCGAACAAAAAATAATAAGAATAACGACAATACCTATGTTAATTTTTTTCCTTTTAAACAATGCTTGTTCACCTCTTTTTAAAAGTTTATGACAAAGGCGACAGGCATATGAATAGGTTAACTTTTTTCGCTGAAAACGTGTTGGAGATTGTTTAAATTTCGTGATTTTTTTAATTATTGCAACGCAAGATCTTGTTGCACCAATTTTAGGATTTCAGTAGCTTAATATCCTTAACTGAAACATTTTGATATAATCTAGACAACAAAAAAGAAACTGGCGTCCCAGTTTCCGCTACAACCATCATATCATGTAAAACTATTATGAACGTTGTTGTTTAATTTTTTCCTCATTGACTTTTCCATCTCGCAGTGCTGCCCTACGGGATAAATTTACACGACCTTGTTGATCGATTTCCTTTACCTTAACCATAATCTCGTCACCGATTGCAACGACATCTTCGACTTTATTCGTTCTTTTATCCTGTAATTCAGAAATGTGAACAAGTCCATCTTTTCCTTTGAAAATTTCAACGAAAGCACCAAATTTTTCAATGCGACGAACAGTCCCTAAATAAATTTCGCCAACTTCGACTTCGCGAACTAAATCTTCAATGATTCCTTTTGCTTTTTCGTTCATTGCTTCATCAGTAGAGGCAATAAATACTGTTCCATCTTGCTCAATATCAATTTTTACATTTGTCTCCTCAATTATCTGATTAATTTGTTTTCCACTCGGTCCAATGACATCACGAATTTTATCAGGATTGATTTTCATCGTTATAATTTTTGGTGCATACTCGGATAATTGGGACTTCGGTTCTTTAATCGTATTTAACATTGATTCTAGAATAGTCATCCTGCCAATTTTGGCCTGTTCCAAAGACTCTTGTAAAATTTCTTTCGATAAACCATCAATTTTAATATCCATTTGTAAGGCTGTGATACCTTTTTCGGTACCAGCTACTTTAAAATCCATGTCACCTAATGCATCTTCTAGACCTTGAATATCAGATAAAATCGAATAATTATCCCCTGTTTTCACAAGCCCCATGGCAATTCCCGCCACTGGTGCTTTAATCGGTACCCCCGCATCCATCATGGCTAATGTACTTGCACAAATACTAGCCTGGGAGGATGAACCATTTGATTCTAACACCTCAGAAACGACACGAATCGTATATGGAAATGTTTCATCAGATGGAATCACTTTTTCTAATGCTCTTTCACCTAATGCACCGTGGCCAATTTCACGTCGACCTGGCCCTCGGATTGGTCCCGTTTCACCGACACTAAATTGTGGAAAATTGTAGTGATGCATGAATCGTTTCGATTCTTCCAAATCAAGTCCATCTAAAATTTGTACGTCACCTAATGCACCTAGCGTACAAACACTTAACACTTGAGTTTGTCCTCGAGTAAATAAACCTGAACCATGAGTTCTTGGCAAAATGCTTACACGGGAGGACAAAGGCCTAATTTCATCAATTTTGCGACCGTCAGGACGCACTTTTTCATCCGTAATAAGGCGTCTAACTTCGTCTTTCATCATGTCATCAAAAATAGCTTTTACTTGTAATTGGACTTCTTCTTCCGCCTCTTCATAATGAGCCAATGCCTCCTCTTTTACTGCATCAACAGCATCTTCTCGGGCATGTTTTTCTTTCGTTTGAATCGCATTAACTAGTTTTTCTTTAATGAAACCACTGACTTCTGTAAATAAGTCTTCATCTAGTTGGAAAACTTTTATGTCACTTTTTTCAACATTTAAGCTCTTCACAATATCCTCTTGAAATTCAACTAAGCGAACGATTTCATCATGAGCAAACATGATTGCATCTAAAATGATGTCCTCTGATAATTCTTCTGCTCCAGCCTCCACCATGTTAATGCCATCTTTCGGTCCAGCAACTGTAATGTCTAAATCACTTTTTCCTTGCTCGTCAATTGATGGGTTAAGAATAAATTCACCATTAACTCGTCCGACATTAATTCCGGCAATCGGTCCATCAAACGGAATATCTGAAATCGATAAAGCAATAGAGGATCCTAGCATTGCGGCAATTTCCGATGAGCAGTCTTGATCAACACTCATTACTGTGCTAATGACCTGCACTTCGTTTCTAAACCCTTCCGGAAAAAGTGGACGGATTGGACGGTCAATTAAACGGGATGCTAAAATAGCTTTTTCACTTGGTCTTCCTTCACGTTTTATAAATCCACCTGGAATTTTACCGACAGCATATAATCTTTCCTCGTAGTTAACGGTTAACGGAAAAAATGGTAAATCCTTTGGTTCCTTTGATGCTGTCACTGTAGACAGTACGGTTGTATCTCCATAATGAACCATACAGGCACCATTTGCTTGTTTGGCATATTCGCCAATTTCAACGGTCAATTTATTTCCATTAATCGTTGTTGAAAATGTGTATGTTTGTCCTTCCATCTTTTAAACTCCCTTCTAAGTTACATTTAATAATCAATTTTATCATCTTAATTCAACCTGCTAAAATTTTAATTATTGATGAAGAAAAAGCAGGATTTCTCCTGCTTTTTACAATGTTATCGACGCAAACCAAGTTTTTGGATTAAATCCCGGTAACGAATAACATCTTTTTTACGTAAGTAATTTAATAAATTACGGCGTCTCCCGACCATTTTTAATAAACCACGACGTGAATGATGATCCTTACTATGAGTACGCAAATGATCATTTAAATTATTAATTTCATCTGTTAAAATAGCAATTTGAACTTCTGGAGATCCAGTATCATTGTCATGAACTTTGAATTCATTAATAATTTCCGTTTTTCGCTCTTTTGAAATAGACATCAGTGGCCCACCTCCTATAAATTAAAATAAGCCCCATTCCCTTAGCAGACGTTGGAGAATCGTTTTGCCAAGCGAAGGTTTCGCATCTTTAAGAGTAACTTGTTTATAAAAAAAATGCAAGGTAAAAGGGTATAGATTTGTTGCCTAAGTGAAAATGATTTGTAAAAGAATTTGGGAAAAGTTAAAACAATTGCTTATTAATCATCCACTTACAATTAATATAACTATATATAAAAAAACAAGTGCCCCTATAACTGAATTCTGTTGGTTATTTATATTTACCCGTCTGCAATCGAATTCTGATGTATATAAACTAATCATAGCCTCCTTCAGCTTCGGGAAATTTAATATACTTCTTTTTAAGCTTTAGCTTGTCAACTACGTAATTTCACAATTCGAGAAATTGCTTCGTATCATTTGTTGGGTCACAATATTTTCTTATTGAATGGGTGAATGTTTCATCATCGATAATAATGTTCCATTCGGTTTCCTCAAAAGATCCTGAATCACACTAGTGTTGATGCTACTTTATCCACTCAGTTTTTAGTATATTCAATCAAATATACGAGTACAAGTTAAATAAATTCCCTTACACACTTATCCTTGAATTTTCATAATGTATAGTAATTTCGAAAAAAGGGAGTGTGGCTTGTGTGATAACACTTGCACATTGGTTATATTTAGGTGGAACGTTGTTCATAATTGGGACGATGCTGTTCAGGAGAAACGTAGTCGTACCTGCGATTGCTTCTACATTTCTCGTTTGTTTATTTTATTCTTCCTCAATGGGGATAGCATTGCAATCAACTTTCCGTGCTAGTTTAGTGGCGGCAAGTTCTTTATTTGATATTTTCTTAATTATTGCCGTCATGACAGCCCTATTAAGTGCACTAAAAGACTTAGGTGCTGATCAAAAGATGATATTACCATTTCAACAAGTGATGCGAAATGGTCATATTTCTTTTTTAGTATTAATTATCGTTACGTATGCTATATCCATGTTTTTCTGGCCAACTCCAGCAGTGCCTTTAGTTGGTGCAATATTAATACCAGTAGCTGTACGTGCGGGTTTACCACCGATTGGGGCAGGGATTGCAATTTCGTTGGCGGGGCAAGGAATGGCACTTTCCTCAGACTATATTATTCAAATTGCACCGACATTGAGTGCAGCGCCGGGCGACTTATCAGTCAGTATGGTATCTGACCGGGGACTAATTTTATCGATTGTAACCGGTGTCGTTGCGATTGGTTTAGCCTACTTGATGTTACGTAAACAAATCCAAAAGCCTTCTGAATTACATTTACAGAAATGGGAAAAGGATGGAATGGATGATGCTAATAAAAAAGCAACAAAAATTGAAACTCCAACAGTAGCAAAGATCAAAAAAGCGAAGTTATTCGCCATTGTTGTTCCATTAGTTTTTTTAGGAATTGTTAGTTATATGGTTTATGCAAAAGTAGCAGCGGTTACAGATATTGAAGGTGGTGAAGGGGCTGCATTAATTGGTGGTGGAGCATTACTTTTATTACTCTTTGCCACATTTTCCAATGATAGAAAACGTGCATTAGAAAAGGTAAGTAACTATATTATTGAAGGACTTGTATTTGCATTTAAAGCGATGGGGATTGTTTTACCAATTGCCGGTTTCTTCTTTTTGGGTAATGATGAAACAGCAGCCCAAATACTTGGCATGTCAGACGATGCACCTGCTTTTTTATTTGATTTAATTGTTGCCGGTGAAGGATTTATTCCACAATATCCAATTTTTGCTGCATTCGGGATTCTCATTATTGGGATGATTTCTGGTCTTGATGGTTCCGGTTTTTCCGGATTACCTTTAACTGGGGCATTAGCAGCTCCACTTGGTACAACGATGGGTATGGAGCCCGAAACAATGGCAGCTATTGGTCAGATGGGGGCTATTTGGGTTGGTGGTGGAACATTAATCGCCTGGTCCTCACTTGTTGCTGTAGCAGGTTTTGCTAAGGTTCCCGTCATGGAACTCGTCAGAAAAAGTTTTTTTCCTGTCGTGATTGGTTTATTAGCCTCAACCATATTCGCGATAATATTTTTATAAAAATAAGACCTTCGTCATGGAGGTCTTTTATAATGTTATTTAATACGGGCTGTCTTTGAAATATCTTAAGAAAAATATTCTCTTACCGTTTGTACATCGATTTGTAATTGGGCAATGATTTCCTCTATGCCATTAAATTTCTTTTCTTCTCTAATTTGTTTAAACCATTCGACATGAATATATTCACCATAAATATCTTCATTAAAGTCTAACATATAAACCTCTAAAGAAGGGGCTGTTTTTCCTTCTATAAATGTCGGAATCACCCCTAAATTGGCGGCTCCATTGTGTACTTTATCACGGACATTTACCTTTACTGCATAAACCCCCTGTTTAGGAAGAATACTGGCCTCATTCAATTCAATGTTTGCAGTCGGGAAACCAATCGTTCTTCCTCGTTGATCACCCACAATCACCCTACCTGAAGTGACAAATGGCCTTCCGAGTAATTTTCCTACCTGTTCTGTTTCTCCCTCAGAAAGCAATTGTCTAATGACCGTTGAACTTACCTTTTCACCATCAATTTCTAATTTATTTACCGTTGTAGTCTGAAGTTCCTTAGGAGCATATGTAGAAATATTTTGCATGTTACCCGCCCCTTTAAAACCAAATGTAAAATCGAAACCGGCCACCAAATGGGTCACTTTTAATTCTGTCACAAAATGTTGTAAAAATTGTTCTGGGGATAAGTTCGATAATTCTCGATTAAATGTAACGATGAAAACCCGGTCAACACCAAGTTTTTCTAATAAATAAAGTTTTTGTTGATTGGATGTTATATATTGGACCGTTTTCTTCGCATTACTTAAAATAACAGATGGATGTGGATAAAATGTAATGACAGCACTTAATTTATTTGATTCCTTTGCTTTATCTATTGCTGTTTGAATGACTTTTTGATGACCTAGATGAAGTCCATCAAAAAATCCAATAGCTGCAACGGTTTCCGTAATTTTACTTTTTTCAATTAGCTCAGGATAGGTCAATTCAAATACTTCCATTTAGTCCACCTTCTCTTTATGTGTATTAAATACACGAATTGGTTTCATTTTATTATCGTCGCTCACTCGTCTTTCATAAATGGCTAAAACCTGTTGTTGATACATTGCCTTAAAGATATTTGATTGTGTTCCTAGATTTTCTGGAAAAGGAAGTTTTTGTCCATGAAGTATTTTAATTTTTAATCGTTCATCCACTTGCCATGTAGGAATATGATTGAGCATCTCTTTAATTGGAATAACTATTTGGTTCATTTTTTGTTCATGAATAGCTCGCTTAATCTCTTCAAATGATATTGTGTCTTTTAGTTTAACAGCATCAGTTTCAATGCGTTTTAAATCACCCATATGTGCCGGATACCCGAGGGCTTTACCAATATCAACACAAAGAGTTCTAATATATGTACCCTTAGAACAACTTATACGAATTGAAAAAGTATTAGTTGAATTTTCGTCTTCCCTTTTTTTAAGTTGTAATAATTCATGTATTGTCACTTGTCGAATTGGTCTTTCAACAGGAATATTATCTCGGGCATATTCGTATAATTTTCTCCCTTTTACTTTGACCGCTGAATACATTGGTGGAATCTGTGTTATTTCCCCGGTAAATGATTGTAAAACATGATCAATTTCATCCTCCGTGGGGGGAATGTCAATTTCCCTTTGGTCAACTATTTTACCCTCAGCATCTTCGGTCGTTGTTGCAGTTCCTAAGAAAACTGTTGCTATATATTCTTTTTTTAACGAAGATAAAAATGGGATGATTT
>DKGO01000154.1 GCA_002453315.1 Caryophanales bacterium UBA6768
GTTAAAATATTTAATATAATATACATTTTTTCAATTAATTAGGAAAGACAATGCAGATGGGAGGACAACTTGTACAAAATTAATCCTAAGACAATCATGATTATCAATGAAAATAATGGGTATTATCGTACTCGTATTATTGAAACAAAAAATGAATTCTATTCCAAATATTCTCCATTACAAATTATTGACTTTAATTGTGTTGAATATGGCGCATCATTTAAAGGTAGATGTAAAACGGTACATAGAATATTAAATTCAAAATCGAAAATACCAATACCTATACATCCCAAAGGGGGAATATTCTTTTTGCCAACTGTTTCAATGAAAAATGATAATTTTGTACTAATTTCATTTTTTCATGTGAAAGAATATGTAGGAATTGAAAAAGAAACATATGTCACTTTTGAAAATGATATGGGTTACTATATTACAACTTCCGTTCGACAATTTGACCTTCAAATGAAACGAACGAGTCAAGTCATTACTTATTTTCTTCGATTATACTTCTTAGATTATTTTAAAAAATAAACCAATTCAAACTTATACAATAGATGCTATTGTCTTTCCAGATAAACCGTCGAGGAGGGCAGGGAGACTTATGACTTTCTGTCCTCTAGTTGTATTTTCCATACATAGACAAACACTTAAACTTCATTTAATTTAAAAGGATATAAGCTGAACAGCTTACTTTAAATTTGATAGCCATCTTCATATTCGTTATAATTTAAGTCAGTGCCAAAATGACTGAACAAATGCTAATAGCAAAATAATCATTCAGTCTTAAAACACTTCATTTTTTATTTATACATATACATATAAAAGGTGGATAAAGTAGATGGATTATATAAATTTAATGATAGCATCGTTTATTGCCCTTATCTCAACCTTTTTTTTAACTTTTCCGATTAAAAAAATTGCGATTAAATTTAATATTGTTGATTTTCCTAATTATAGAAAAATCCACCGACAGTCTGTGCCATATTTAGGTGGTGTGGCAATTTTCCTCGGAGTTGTCATCGGTTTAATTTATTTATGGCCTCACCACAAAAATTTACAAGGTATTGCATTAGGTGCTATTGTGATCATCCTAACAGGAATTCTCGATGATAAGTATGACATACGTCCAATCGTAAAATTGTTAGGGCAAATTGTAGCGGCGTCATTTTTAATTTCATCTGGGCTAATCATAGAAAAAATCACGTTACCTTTTATCGGAATGATTGAATTAGGCTTATTTAGCGTTTTAATTACAATCCTGTGGGTTGTAGGGATCACTAATGCTGTTAACTTTATTGATGGATTAGACGGCCTAGCAACGGGAATTACGACGATTGCAATATCTAGTATGTTTATCATGGCTATTATTGATGGACATGTCTTCGCTGCCTATTTGTGTGTTGTTTTAATCGGTGCTAATTTAGGATTTTTATATCATAATTATTATCCCGCAAAAATTTACATGGGAGATACAGGTTCTAATTTTTTAGGCTATATGATTGCTGTTATATCTATTTTAGGCTTATTTAAAAACATCGCGATACTAAGCTTTATCATTCCAATTATCGTGTTAGCTGTACCCATATTTGATACGTTATTTGCCATCATTCGTCGAGTTACGAATAAACAAAAAATTTACAAACCGGATAATAAACATATTCACTATCAATTACTTCGTGTTGGATTTAATCACCGGCAATCAGTTTTAATCATGTATGCCTTTAGTTTATTATTCGGTGTGCTAGCGATTGCTTTCGTAAATTCACCGATGATTGTCACTTTCATCGTGACAGCCATCATCGTCATCTTAATCCATTTATTAGCGGAAATTGCCGGGTTAGTCATGAATGGGAAAAGGCCAGTAGTGGATGCGATATTGAAGATTTTCCGTATAAGATCAAAAAAAGCTAGAATAGAAAAAGATAAGGTTGAGGATTAGTGGAGTCTCTCTTATTGGCTAAACAACAGAGAGACTCTGGTTTTTGTAAATTTAGTTAAAGTGACCAATAGTGAAGCCCTTTGGCTTCACTTTCCTGTTTAGCATGGATTCCTTTTATATCCGCTAGAAGCCCTTCATTTTTTTTGAATAAACTAACTAGTTTATCTAGTCCATAATTGTCTATATAATAGTCATGAGGAACTGCTAGAACGATACAATCTAAATCACTAAGTTCATCTTCCTGGGCAAGTGTCAAATTAAATTCTTTTTTCACTTCTTCAGAATCCGCTACTGGATCATGGACAAGAACTTCTACACCATATTCCTCTAATTCCTTTATAATATCGATTACTTTAGTATTACGTACATCAGGTACATTTTCTTTAAAAGTAAGCCCTAAAATGGCAATCTTTGCATACTTTATATTCGTATTGGAACGTATTAACTCTTTTATCACATTAGATGCGACATGTTTACCCATATTATCGTTAATTTTGCGGCCAGCTAAGATAATTTGTGAGTGGTAACCGAGTTGTTCCGCCTTATAAGTGAAATAATATGGATCAACCCCTATACAATGTCCTCCAACTAAACCTGGTGTGAATGGGAGGAAATTCCACTTCGTTCCTGCTGCTTCTAATACTGCTTTAGTATTTATATTCATTTTATTAAATACCATTGATAATTCATTCATAAAAGCAATATTTATATCACGTTGTGAGTTCTCGATAACTTTCGCAGCCTCTGCTACTTTAATCGATTCTGCCTCGTGTACCCCTGCTTCAATAATATAGTTATAAACCAGTGCGATTTCCTTTAATGCATCATCATCTGACCCGGATACAATTTTTATTATTTTAGTTAATGTATTTACTTTATCTCCGGGGTTAATCCTTTCTGGGGAATAACCTACCTTAAAATCAGCACCAAAAATTAAACCAGATTCCTGTTCTAAAATAGGAATACATATTTCTTCAGTTGTTCCAGGATATACTGTAGACTCATACACCACAATGGAACCTTTTGTTAAATTTCTCCCAATTGTCTTACTAGCATTAATAATTGGAGACAAATTTGGTGTTTTATCGGTATTAATCGGGGTTGGTACAGCTACAATATGGAATTTACAATGTTTAAGGTCATTTTCATCATTTGTAAAATGTAAAGTTGTTTTATGAACCGCCTGATCTCCAACTTCCTCAGTAACGTCAATTCCATTTTTGTACATAGTTAACTTTTCCTTATTCACATCATAGCCATAAGTGTTATATTTTTTTGCCATTTCAATAGCTAAAGGGAGACCCACATAGCCTAACCCAATTACAGCTACCTTTTCTATACCGTCTTTTAATTGTTCAAATGTAACCATGTTTTAACCGCCTTTGATTTAAAGTGAAATTTAATTAAAGAATTCTTATATATTACCATTTATTTTAATGAAAAAAAACTATTTAAATCGTTACAGTTGAATATGTGTGGAAAAAGATGTTAAAGAGGGATAATCAATTATACGTTACCAAAAATTAAATCTTCATGTTCACATATTATTCTTAAACTAATAGGATTTACGTAATCAAGCATCGCTTTTTATCCCATTCTTTCCATTCTATCTACTGCTATGATATAATTTCATAGTAGCTAATAAATAAAAAGATTGCAATATTTCTTTCACATACTTTAATTGGAGAGTAGGATTGTACGTGGAGAAAGTCAAAGTAGTTTTTTTTATCTATCGTTTAGGTGGTGGAGGAGCAGCACGAACAATTTTAAATATTATTAACCACTTAGATAGAGAGAAATTCGAACCAATTCTAGTAACTTTAAACTTTACTTATGACTATGAACGCTTTGTTCGTGATGATATTTCCTTCATTAAATTAAGGAAAAGACGCTTACGGTCAGCAATTTTGCTTCTAGCAAGTCTATTACGAAAAGAACGACCAGAAATTTTATTTAGTACCGTATCTACGTATAATATAATTGCTATTTTGGCAAAACTTATTTCTTTGACAAACACAAAAGTAATCATTCGGGAAGCAGCACTATTAGGTGGTACAAAAAAGGAAAATTTCAAACTAAGAATTTATGGGTTAATTTATCGATTTGCAAACGGAGTCATAGCATTATCTGAGGGTGTAAAGCAAAATTTAATAGATGTCTATCATGTAAAACCACAAAAAATACGGGTTATTTATAATCCTGTCGATTTGTTACATATTGAACGACAAATGACGGATGAAATACCACCAATAATAAAAAATATAAAGAAAAAAAATCAAAAAGTTATTGTAACTGCGGGTAGGCTAGTAGATGAGAAGGACCATTTAACATTGATTCGGTCCTTTTCAATGGTATGTAAAAATATCAAAGTGGACTTAATTATTTTAGGTGAAGGTGAATTAAAAGAAAAACTACAAGAAAAAGTGAATCAACTCCAATTAGATGAAAAGGTTCATTTTCTAGGTTTTCAAAAAAATCCTTATCCTTTTATAAAAAATGCTGATATCTTTGTCTTGTCATCTTTATCAGAGGGATTTGGCCATGTATTAGTAGAGGCAATGGCTTGTGGAACACCTATCGTATCTACCGATTGCAAACCTGGTTCTACAGAGGTATTAGATGATGGCAAATATGGATTGATTTGTAAAGTTGGAAACCCAAAGGATATGTCTGATAAGATATTATCAGTTTTAAAATTACCGGAAGAAAAGAAAAATAATATGGTAGATAAAGGATTAATAAGGGCACAATTTTATGATGCAAGAGATATAGTTAACCAATATGAAAACGTATTTCTATCAGTTTTAAACAATTCATAGTAAAATTTAATCTTTAGCATTAGAAAAACATTCATTAAATGAGAAGTAAATGTAAGGTAGTTGATAAAAATGAATTCCAAAATAAAGGTTGTTCACTTAACAACAGTGCATCATCCATATGACCCGAGAATTTATTATAAACAGTGTATGTCACTTCATGAAGCTGGATATGATGTAATATTAATAGCCAAAAGCGCTTCAGAAAAAAAAGATTTAAACAGTAAAAAAATTACACATATTCCTTTAAAGGAATATCAAAATCGTATTAAAAGGATGATTTTTGGTTCTATTGATATATTTAAAAAAGCCAAGAAACAAAATGCAAAAATATATGTTTTCCATGATCCCGAATTACTGTTGGTAGGATGGTTGTTAAAAAGACGACATAATATTGTTATTTACGATATACATGAAGATTATGTTACAAGCATTCTACAAAAGAAATATTTACCTAAAATGATTCGTAAGGCTATTGCTAAATTATATCGAATGATTGAAATACTTTTAATAAAAAGAATGGAGTTAAGTTTGGCAGAAAAATATTACCAGGAAATATATAAAAATGGTACATGCATTTTAAATTATCCACTTATAGCAGAATATAAACACATCAATTCTTCGGATAATAATGTAATAGAAAACAAATTATTATATACGGGAAATGTGACTAAGGACAGAGGGGCTATAATTCAAGCAGAAATACCGAAGTTTATCAATTATGTAGATGTCTATTTTATCGGTATGTGTTCTAAGGAACTTGCTGAGACAATGTATGAAGTTGCTGGTAATCGAAAAGATCAAATAATTATAGAAGGAATAGACCGGTTTATTGAAAAGGAACAAATGGAAAAAACTTATGCTGAACATCGTTCGATAGCCGGCATTGCACTGTTTCCACCAACAGATCATTATAAAAAGAAGGAACTAACTAAATTTTTTGAATACATGAATGCAGGACTGCCAATTTTATGTTCTAATTTTCCTGTATGGAAAGAATTTATTGACACATATGAATGTGGAATTGCGGTTGATCCATATGATAAAAATGCAATTCACTCTGCAATTGAACGATTACGTAACGATATTAATTTAAATCGCAAAATGGGTAATAATGGTAGGAAAGCGGTTATGGAAAAGTTAAACTGGAAAGCAGAGGAAACAAAACTATTAAATTGGTATGAACAATTAATAAAGGATAGTGGTAGTTAATGATGGTGAACCCATTAGTATCCGTTATTACACCAACTTATAATTCAGAAAGGTTTATAGGTGAAACCATTGAATCGGTCTTAAACCAAACATACGATCATTGGGAAATGATGATTGTCGATGATGCATCGACTGACCAAACTGTTGAACTCGTTGAACAGTACCAAAAAAGGGATGCACGTATCAAATTAATTATCTTAGATCAAAATAGCGGTTCAGCCATTGCACGAAATACAGCAATGGATCATGCAAATGGAAAATATTTCGCATTTTTAGATAGTGATGACATGTGGACATTCAACAAATTAGAAAAACAAGTGGAATTTATGCTGGAAAATGACATTGCATTTTCTTATACACAATATCAGAGGGTCTTAGAGGATGGCACAAAAACAAATGAAATTTCCAAGGCACCTTTTCAAGTAAAGTATGATGATTTAATGAAGCATTGTGTCATTGGCTGTCTGACGGTAATGATTGATACAGAAAAGATAGGTAATGAACGAATGTATAATATACGTACAAGACAAGATTATGTCTACTGGTTAACATTAGCAAAAAAAGGTTTTTATGCCTATGGATTACCAGAAACCCTAGCTAATTATCGATTAGTTAGAAATTCTATATCAAGAAATAAATGGAAGGCAGCTAAAAAAAACTGGGAAGTATATTACAAAATTGAAAAGCAAACATTTATGAAAAGTCTTTGGTATTTTATAAATTATACATTAATTAACATTAAAAAAATGATTACTTTCAAACTAAAAAGGTAGGAAATATTCACTTTATATTGGATGGTGTCAATTATTAATGAAGGCGTATTTCGAAGAGATTAAAAAACGGAATGATTTATTAATTTATTTAGTAAAATCGGGACTAAAAGCGGAACATCGAAATAGTTATTTAGGATACTTTTGGTGGCTATTAGATCCTTTATTAAATATAGCAGTATATTACTTTCTAGTAGTCATTATTTTACAAAGGGGTGGAGAAGACTACGCTGTATTTTTAGTTATAGGTTTAGTAGTTTGGAGATGGATTAGTTCTTCCATAAATACATCTGCTAAATCAATATTACGTTATAGTTCGATTATTAATCAGGTGTATTTACCCAAATTTGTATTTCCACTTTCTTTTACATTTACACAACTTATTAACTTTTTATTTGGATTAATCGTCATTGCCTTATTTTTAACGGTTTTTGGGGTCGTTCCTACATGGCATATCGTGTTCTTGCCTTATCTAATTGTTATAACAATTGCCTTTTTGTTAGCAATTGGCCTAGTTTTAGGATATATTACAGTTTTTATCCGTGATATAGATAACATTTTAACACATGTGATAAGAATATTTTTCTATGCATCTCCAATTATTTGGGAAGGTGGAAGATTACCACCTGAATATGGACTGATTGTTGCAATTAATCCGATAGCAATTATTGTCAATGCTTATCGGGATATTTTAATGTATCACCAAGCACCATCATTTATACCATTAGGTATTATTTTAGTGTTATCTACTATTATCATTGTCTACATGATGTATCATTTTAGTAAAAACGAACATAAAATTATTAAAGCATTATAAGGGAAAGATTTGAAGGTTTTTAATTATTTGTTATTAAAGAGGGAAACAACATGCTAAGAACAAAAGAAAATTCGGGTATAAATGAAAACAAAGAAGAAGTAATCGAAGCGGATAATATAGGTGTTTTTTATCCTACCAGTCAGAATAATGATGATATAAAGTCGTTACTTTTACACCAGTTTAAAAGAAAAAAAACTACAAATAAGAAAAAAAAGTCAAAAGTGATATGGCCATTAAAAGGTATTGACTTTACCGGCTTTCAAGGTGAAATACTTGGAATTATTGGGTCCAATGGTGCAGGTAAAACAACGTTAAGTAAAATCATTACAGGTATTCTTAAACATGATAAAGGTACCTTAAAGGTAGAAGGTAAGGTCACTGCTTTATTTTCTTTTGGAATGGGATTTAATAAGGAGTTAACCGGGAGAGAAAATGTCTTTTTAAATGGGATGATGCTAGGTATTGATAAATTACTAATTGAAAAATACATTAATGAAATCCATGAATTTTCCGATTTAGAAAAATTCTTTGATCAACCAATGAAATATTATTCTAGTGGAATGAAAGCAAGACTGGGATTTAGTGTTGCTGCTCACTTAGAGCCCGAAATACTTATATTAGACGAAGCATTAAATACTGGAGATGCAAGATTCAGTAAAAAAGCAGCTGAGAAAATGAAGGAGCTAGTGAAAAATGCCAAGATGGTCATTATTGTTACCCATAGCTTACGGTATGCCCAACGAAATTGTGACCGCTTATTATGGATAGATAATGGTGTCGTTAGGGAGGATGGCGATCCCAAGACAGTCATTGCAAACTATCGGGCAACTGTTCCACAAATTGTTAAAAAGAAAAGAAGCTTACAATTAAATAAAACAGAAACAGACATTAAGGAAAATGTTGTAGTGAAGGCAAACAATGTAGGTGTATCTTATAAATTGAGTAGTGGTCCATTTTGGGCACTGAAAAATATTAATTTTTCGATTTATGAAGGAGAAGTTGTAGGTATTATTGGTCATAATGGAGCAGGGAAAAGTACATTATGCAAAGTGTTAACAAAAATCCTTGCCCCCGACACTGGTAATATTGAAATTTATGGGGAAACATCATCACTTTTAGGCTACGGCACAGGGTTTAATTCCCAACTAACGGGAACAGATAATATATTTTTGAATGCAATGCTGTTAGGCATATCTAAGAAAGTTGTAGAAGAAAAATATGATGAAATAGTACAGTTTTCGGGTTTAAATAAAATGATTAATAAACCAGTAAAAAACTACTCAAGTGGTATGAAATCTAGATTAGGGTTTAGTATCGCTGCAGTTTTGAAACCAGATATATTTATCATTGATGAGGCACTTTCAACAGGAGATTTATCGTTCAGACAACGTGCTACAGAAAGAATTCAAGAAATGATTGATCAAGCTAAAGCGGTGATCATTGTTACTCATAGTATGCGTTTTGTTAGACAAGTATGTACGCGTGGCATCTGGATTGAAAAAGGACGAATTCGATTTGACGGTGATGCGGAAGAGGCGGTCGACAAATACGAAAAAGAAATGGGCGTTAAATCTAGAAGGAAATAATGAAAGCCAATAAAAAGGACGCACATTTGTAGGTGGTATGAAATTGAGAAAAATAATAAGTATTTTCATGGTTTTTTTTGATTGGCTTTTAATATCAAGAATGAGTGAGCATCAAGGGAAAAAAATTAGTAGCTTAATTCCTAGTAAAATTAAAGAAATACTTAAAAGGTATAGTAAGGCATATAAAAACAAATTAGTTGTGAATCAGTATAAAAGTCACTTATATAATTTAGGATTTACTAATCGTACCTTAAAAGAAATGACAAATAGATATGCATCAACAGACGAAATTCATTTGAAGAGATTACTGGCATGGGAAATCACCTTATGGTATGCCAATCAATATGCAAAAAGAGATGCAAAAAATGCCTTGAAATATATAGAGGATGCCAAGTTAGATGAAAAAGATAATGATCAATTAAGAAGAGTTGCTATTGTGGAAGCGGAATGTCTACAACAAAGTGGCGAGTTAGAAAAAGCATTTCAAGTTCTCAAAGAAGCAAATGAACGAGTATCACATGCAGATATATATTTTGCCTTAGCAAATTTAGAGAAATCAATAAAAGACAAATTACATTGGATAAATAAAGCTTTTAAACTATATGAATTAAATCCAATTACTTTTATCAATGAAGTAAATCCCGTTTACGATGACCTAGAAATGGAAACACAATCTCGAAAAGTAGTAGATAATGAAAAAGTAACAGTTATTTTTCCTGTTTATAATGCTGAAGAAGGGATTCATATTGCAATACAATCTATATTGTCTCAAACTTGGCAAAATATAGAGGTTATTATTGTTGATGACCAAAGCACAGATAACACATTTAATATTATAAAAGAATTTGAAAAACAAGATACACGTATAAAAGTATTACAAACACCGTCTAACGGGGGACCGTATATAGCTAGAAATATTGCCTTACAAGCTGCATCTGGTGATTATGTCACCGTTAACGATGCAGATGATTGGTCACATGAAAAGAAGATCGAAACCCAGGTAAGGCATTTACAGAAAAATAAACAAATTATTGCCAATACATCGGAACATGCTAGATTAACAGAAAACTTACAGTTTTACCGACGAGGGACACCTGGAAGATATATATTTCCAAATATGTCCTCGATTATGTTTCGCCGTAAAGAAGTCCTAAATAAGTTAGGTTTTTGGGATAGTGTACGATTTGCAGCAGACGGAGAATTTAAACGTCGATTTTTAAGAGTGTTTGGGAAAGACAAATTTGTTGATTTAGCAACAGGTCCTTTATCATTACCACGCCAATCTGTTTCCTCATTAACTGGAAGTTCAGCTTTTGGTTATAATGGATTCTTTATGGGCGTTAGAAAAGAATATGTAGAAAGTATGGAATATTTTTATGAAACTTGTGAAAGAAGTTTATTAAAATATGATTATCCACAGTTACAGCGACCGTATCCTGTTCCGGAGCCTATGTGGCCAAATAAAGAGTTGAAAAATAATGGCTTTCGAACTTTCGATGTAATATTGGCATCTGATTTCCGAACTGTTAAATCTAACGATAGTATTGAAATAACAACGATAAAAGAGTGGAAAAAACAGGAAAATTACCGAATTGGTCTTATTCAATTATATCGTTATGATTTAAACTTTGAATTAGAAATTTCTCCTAAAATACGAGAATACATAAATGGGGAAAATGTTCAAATGTTAGTTTATGGAGAAAAAATCAAGACAGATCGACTTGTTATTTTTATTGAAGATATAACGATAGATGAACAAAAGTATATACCCCATATTGAGGCGAAAGAAGTTCATATCATTATCCACTCTACAATTGAAGATAATCTTAGTGAAAAAGTAAAATATTTATTTAATGTTGAACCAGTATATTATCCATTAACAAAGGAAGTAAGAAACAGATTAAATGATCAACAAATAAACAACATCACTATCTCAACTAAGGATTGGATGGGTGAATAATGATGGATGAAGTTTATAGTGATAAGGAATTAATCATTAAAAAGGAACAAGTGATGAAACGATTAAAGGAAAAACAACAAATAGAAAATCAAACATATAGAAAATTAGTTAAACTAGAATCGGAATTTTACTCAATTAAAACTAGTAGGCTTCTCCATGCCATTAAACCGCAAACGATAAAAAGCAAAATCTGGATAATTGGAGCATATGTATTAAATCGTAGAAATAGAAAGAATTTGTATAGTATAAAATATAAAAACAAACAAGCAGAAAACGACTTGAAAAAATATCGGCAAATGATTTATACGAAAGGTTTTACTCATGTAGGACTTGAAAATTTACAAGCCCTTTTTATTAAAACAAACAACAAATATTTAAAACGCGCCATTGCTTGGGAGTTATTATTGTGGTATGCAAATAAAAATACAATTTACTCAGCAAAAATGGCTATTTACCATTTAGCTGATGCCTTGAAAGGAACAGTAAGTAAGGACGAAATTCGCCACAAAACAATTGTTGGTGCAGAATGTTTTAGAAAATTAGGCAAACATGAACGAGCTAAACAGTTAATTTATCATGCTTTAGAAATAAAACAACATCCTGATTTATTGATGGCTTTGGCTAATCTAGCGGATTCAAATGAAGAAAAAATCAATCTAATAAATAAAGTTTATGAATCATATAAACTAATTCCATTGAAAATGCCAAACAAATCCAAGCCCTTAGCATATGATGACCTACAAACGATACCACAAAATTTAATTAAGTCAAAAAAACATAAGGTTTCTATCATTTTACCAGCCTACAATTCGGAAGTTGGTATTAAAATTGCCATTGACTCAATTTTACAACAAACCTGGAATAACATAGAGCTTATTATTGTCGACGATTGTAGTACAGATAGTACGGTTGATGTGATTAAAGAATATATGAAAAATGATGATCGAATTAAATTACTTTCAACTGAATTAAACAGTGGACCATATGTGGCAAGAAATATTGGTTTAAAGCATGCATCAGGTGAATTTGTTACAATTAATGATGCAGATGACTGGTCCCATTGCCAAAAAATTGAAATTCAAGTAAATCATTTAATTGCTCATCCACATATTATTGCAAATACCTCTGAACAGGCAAGAATGACAGAGGATTTCTACTTTCATCGTCGTGGCACTAGAGGGAAATATCTTTTTACCAATCTGTCTTCCTTGCTTTTTAGAAGGAAAGAAGTGATGGATAAATTAGGCTATTGGGATAGTGTTCGCTTTGCCGCGGATGGTGAATTTATGCGCCGTTTATCCTTAGTTTTTGGGAAAAATACTACCATTGATTTGAAAACTGGACCATTATCATTTCCAAGACAGAGTGACTTATCTTTAACAGGTAATTCTGCCTTTGGATATAATGGTTTTTTTATGGGGGCAAGAAAGTTTTACTTTGATTCTTTTAAACAGTATCATCATTTTACAAATGATTTATATTATGGAGAAATTCCTCAAAAAAGACAATTTCCAGTTCCATATCCGATGTTACCTGCTAGAAAGAAGACAGATAGAAACTTTGATATAGTCATGATAGCAGATTTTTACCGGATAAAAGATGATGCAGTCAAATTACTCGTTGAGGAAATTAAGAAAAACCAGGAGTTAGGGTTAAAAACGGGACTTGCTCAAATGTATAAATATGAAGCCGGAATCGAAAGGTCTTTTCATAAAGTGTTATTCGAACTAATAAACGAAGAAGATGTCCAAATGATAGTTTATGGTGAAGAGATTAATTGTAAGTTAGTCATTATTAGAAATGTAAGCAGTTTAGAGCAATGGCAAAAATATTTACCTAAAGTTAATACACTTTATTCAATAATAATAATAGATGAATTATTAGAAAAACAGTATAATAAGCATAGTAAGATAAATTTACGTAATTGTTTAATGCAAAATATGACTTATTTTGATAATAAAGGTATATGGTATCCTGTTA
>DKGO01000011.1 GCA_002453315.1 Caryophanales bacterium UBA6768
TATCCAACCATCTGTCCTGTTAAATGCAATTCATTCATAATTGTCGGCAATACAGGAATGACGAGCCCAATCCCCATAAATGCAATAAACAAGTTTAACAATAATATTGATAGTGTCACATTATTTTTGGTCACCCGTTTCACCTACTTAACATTTGAAGTTTCGCTTTTTTCCAAAATAAAAAATCTACCAATATTGCAAACGACAATTTGGTACATTTATATTGATCAGTGACAAATACTTTTCATTTGTTTAAATACGTCTTTTTAATATGAAAAATTATTTTTCTATATCTCAATAATTATACTCTGAAAATATTTTTAAATAAAGTTGTTTGAACTTTTCTAAAAATTCCCTTATTATTTTATATAAGGAAAAGGAGATGATAATATGGCTGATTGGTTAACAAGTCTACAAACGGACACACCACAAGAGGGATTTGAACTTGCTTTAACGTTAGCGAGAAAAGGGGTAGCATATACGCAAACATCTGCCGAGGTAAGAGAAAAACTGCGTCCTACATATGCCGAGAATGCAGATAGCCTTACCTTTGCTTCTAACGTTGTCGCAGTCCATTTTCAAACAGTTGCAGCAGCTAATAATTACTGGAAATAATCTATCTGACTTAAATAAAAGTAGTTACCTATAATGGTGACTACTTTTTTTGTTCTTTTGAATCTTTTAGGGCGTTTCTATTTTATAATCCGAAATGCTATCCTTCTTTTACACATAATTTTTTGTTTATTAATAGTTTGATTGTTTTCCAAAATAATATAACAGTTAATGCAATAAGAGCAACTACCTGAATATTGAATATCCAATATACATACACTATTCCTGTTTCCATATAAATATACATCGTTGCATTGGTCATTGCTGCACTTGGAAAGAGATAAGCCCACCATGAAACGAAGAATGGAATCGTAAAAAATCGCCTTATTTGATACACAAATAATAGGCCAATATAAAATGCGGCGCCATAGACAATATAGACAAATACGTCTATTTCCCCTCCTAACTTCAAATAAGATACGACACCAATACCGGGGGGAGCTAACAAAATAAATAATGTTGGTGTCAGTGGCGGTGGCAATGCCGGTTGGAAAAATAATCGATTAATAAATATCGTTAAATAAACGATTGTAAACACGACACCAATGCTGAAAAATATCCAATTAATGATCTGGTCTACATGAAAAACACCAGCAAGTGGAACAACAATGTTACCAACAATTGGAATAAACCATGTTGGATTAAATTGAGCTAATTGGAATTCTTTCCCCCATATTAATTTCGATAAAATTGCCAATGTTAACCAAACCTGAAGTAATGCACCTAACAGCCATAAGCCAAAGGAGAGCCATTCATTTACATCAAAATAAAGCAATGCTAACAATAATAGACTGATAGAAATCGCACCAAAAAAATTCATTTTTACCGGGTGATTAAAATCTGCTTTGATACTTTCCCAAAATCGTATCATCCGATAGACAATAATGGCACCATTAATAATAAACATCACTGTCGCCAACAGCATCATTACCGTTGAAAACAGCTGATTCCATCCTTGTATTTGCTCCACTAAACGTAAGGAAATTGCTACTCCTGACACTCCCATTACACTTGAAAACAATGCTATTGGGAAATACTGTATTCCCCTTTGTTGTTCCATTTTTTCTCTAATTCCCCTTTTAGTTTGTATCTCTTTCAAATAACATATCTCATCATGAAAAAGTGATTACTCATTCATAATGAATCATACAAAACCTAATCCCTTGTGTCATCTTATTTGCTTCATTTAGGTTGGAGGTTCATTAATTCGTCATTTTTTCTATCCACTTTTGAACCTTTCATGATTCAAATCGCAAGTTTAGATAAACTGTTTATCAACCACTTCCTTTCCTGTATAATATAACAAGGAGTAAGCGAGTTTTTTTATAAAGGAGAGATACCATGTTTCAAACAACAGTATACAGTGGTAATCGAGAAAAGGATTATGAATTAGTTATTCAGCAATTAAACTCATTACTAGAAGGGGAAAAAAATCATATTGCTAATTTAGCGAATACAGCTGCACTTTTACAGCAGTTTTTACACGATATAAATTGGGTCGGTTTTTATCTGTGGGATGAAACGGATCATGAACTTATTTTAGGGCCATTTCAAGGGTTACCTGCCTGCATTCGCATTCCTTTTGGTAAAGGGGTTTGTGGCACTGCTGCTAAACAATTAGTGACACAACTTGTCCCTGACGTCAATCAATTCCCGGGGCATATCGCCTGTGACAGTGCGAGTCGTTCGGAAATCGTCATTCCATTAGTCGTTCATGACCAATTATATGGGGTGCTTGATATCGATAGCCCTTCCCTCAACCGTTTTGATGAGGTGGATCAACAATATTTAGAGAAACTTTGCCAAGTATTAGTCCACCATCTCCGTTGAATTTCTATGGATAAAACATAATAAGAAGCAGGTGAACAAGTAGTGAAATGTTGTATACTTGGCCTGCTTTTTTATTGTATAAGCACTATCACTATTTGACGATTTAATTTAATACCTCTACATTGATAATATCCCCTAATAAAATTTGTTTCCCATGCTCATTTAAAAGCATAATGTAGCCACGCCATTGATCCACTTTTTGTAATTTTCCATTTGTTTTTTTAAACATTCCATTCTCATAATAAGTCATTTCAATTGTTGCATCTTCTTCGAGTGCATATTTTAGCTTCTGATCAATTTCTATCATTTGTTGCTCATCCAATACTGGCTTCACTTTATATTCTAAAAATACTTCTTTTAACATGTCTACATGCTCTGGCAACATTAAGGATACCCATTTCTTTGTCCCACGATCTTGTACTTGCATGAAAACCACTCCTTTTTTGTTTAGACCCTGTTTTGATAAAAAACATTCGCGTTCTTTTAGCTTGGCTTCAGCTAATCCTAGCCCAGCCCCTGGTGTACCGTTCTCAACCGATCCACAGGAGGTCTGTATTTTTCATCAATTAGACTTATCTTTGCAACATTAAACTATCACAGAGCCTGTGCTTTAATAAACCTTATATGAACGTGTGTTCTTATTATAGTATAACCAACAACATAAAACAAGAACAAACATTCTGCCTTTTAATTGATTTTCTGAAAAATACATATATAATAAAACATACGTTCCGTTTTTCGAGGTGATGATAATGGATTATTCTGTTTATCCTAGAAATGATGTGCTATGTATTGATATGCGCTCTTTTTACGCTAGTGTAGAAGCTGTTAAGCTTGGTTTAGATCCGATGACCGCATTGTTGGCTGTGGTAGGAGATGTGTCACGTCCTGGGAGTATTGTATTAGCAGCATCACCCGCCCTTAAAAAGAAATACGGCATCAACAATGTAAGTCGTTTTTTCGAATTACCAAAGGACCCCGAGCTACACATCGTCCAAGCAAATATGGCTGACTATTTACATGTATCTGTTCAAATTGTAAAATTAATGAATCAATTTGCACCAAAAGAGGCAATCCACCCCTACTCCATCGATGAAGTTTGGATAACTGTCAATGGGTTGGAAAAATTATTTGGTAATCGATGGGAAATAGCTTATCACATAAAGCAAGCCATCTTACATTACTTTGGTATTACGAGTGCCATCGGCATTGGTGATAATAAATTTTTAGCAAAAGTAGTGATGGATTTACATGCAAAAAAATCAACAACAGATATTGCTGAATGCACTTATGAAGATGTTCCAGATAAATTATGGCCCGCACCAGTAGAAAAAATATGGGGAATTGGCAGTCGCCTTGAGAAACGACTAGAACGATTGGGTATTATCACACTTGGGCAAATTGCTCAATATCCATTGGTAAATTTAAAAAAACATTTTGGTGTTATGGGAGAACAACTGTATTGGCATGCATGGGGAATTGATTTAAGCCCTGTTTTCGGTGATTTTACAAAAACGGAACACGATAGTTTTGGACATGGAATTTCATTGCTACGGGATTATACAGAAGAAGATACACATGTTTGTATATTGGAACTATGCGAGGAAGTATGTCGCCGTGCACGGACAGCAAAACAAGTAGGACGAACAATCCACCTTGGTATCGGTTATTCACAAGAAACTGGTGGTGGCTTTAGTCGCTCTCGCTCCATTGATACACCGACAAATATTACGATGGAAATGTACCATGTTTGTCTCTTTATTTTCAATCAATTTTACGATGGCTATAGCCTTATTAGACGTGTCTATGTCACATTAACTAATTTGATGGCTGATGAAGAAACACAGCTTGAGTTTTTTATAAAAAGGCCCCAACAAAAAGACTTAGGTTATGTCATGGATGCAATTCGTGAACGGCATGGAGCAACTTCTATTTTGCGTGCGTCAAGCTACACAGATGCTGGTATTACAATAGATAGAAGTAAAAAAATCGGGGGACATTGGGCATGAATTAACGTGGAAAAATATCGTTACCCTTTCCATCTACCATCATGGGACATATCAATCCTCCAAGTAAATAAGGGATACTCGTCTATTTCTCAGGGGGCTAAGGGTGTCAGCACATTTGAAAACACGAATTTTACATTTCTCAGAGGAGCTAAGCACGCTAGCACACTTGAAAACACGATTTTTACGATTCTCGAAGGAGCTAAGCATGCTAGCACATTTGAAGGTATCCACCGGATTAGGTATCTCTTCCCTTTAAAAACGATGACATTATTCTAACGTACCCGTATATTTCTCTGGTAATACCTCATCAGCAATCTTATATTTCTTCACTATTTAAAATGAATTAAGAA
>DKGO01000189.1 GCA_002453315.1 Caryophanales bacterium UBA6768
AATTATGAAATTTACTCAGTTAATAGTTAAAATACTATTCATCGGTATAAAAATAGGGTCTACCTCTCAGCAAACCACATCATTTCAATTATATTAATTTAACATGGTACTTAAATTTAAACCAAAACATCCTCGGACTTAACAAACTACTATTCAAATGAATAATTTTGGTTATATTTTATTTATACCAAACTTAATTTGATCATCGTATTTTAACCAATGTCCATAAAACTATACCAATCTCGGAAAACGTCACTGAAATTCAAATTGTTTTTTAACAGGAATTGCCCATTCCGGCAAATGACCCGATTCAAAAGTTAAGAATCCATTATTGATTTCTAAAATAATTTTTCCATCATCCGAACTATTATCAATCACCACTAAGGTATCAATAATTTTAGCATATCTATATAGTTGAGCAAAGGATGTTTTACTTCTCCTAAGTATATCCTTAGTCGGTATATCATGGCCACCATTTTTTACTCTCATTGCTACACGATTAATATTTTGAGTTACATCATCTAGCGCCACATAAAACATGATGATTTTATAGCCTTGTTCCTTTGCTTTTAGTATTTGCCTAATAACGTTACCACCCGCAAGCGTTGTCTCAACAGAAAAATTTGTACCCTCTCTGATATGTTTATAAACTGAATTTATAACTTCTTTACCAGCTGATATTCTTTTTAATTCTGGATTAATTGGGTCTATCCTCCTAGCGATTGCATCTGGATCTATATTGACTTCAACACCGATTTTATCAATCAAAAGATTACGAATTGTACTCTTTCCACTCCCGTTATTTCCAGCAAAAACATAAAACATTGGTTTATGCTTATGCATCAAGATTATCCCCATTTATTAAAGGTACTGTATTACCATCAGGATATTCCTTAACCAAAATACCATTCTTTTTGTAGACAATATACGTATTGTTTGCCTTCGCATCAATTCTCGCTCGATCCCCGGTCATCATAACCCATTTATCAGCCCAAGCAAATTTCCTCTTTGGCGTACTATCTTGTTTTTCCGACATTATTTATACACCACCTTGTTTAAATTATAACAGATAATAACTGTTATCTAAATTATATTTCATTTATATAGTAGTTAATCTGGATAATAAATAAATCCGCTTGATGTTCCGCATTGTCAATTTACCACAATTAATATATACATAGGTCCTAATTTAAAACAACCTCATCTGCTCTGAACTTGATTCTTCATTACTATTTACATATCCCATTGCTTTATAACCTTTTAACCGTTTTTTGTACATTCTTTTCAAATATGGAACTTGTTCATCCACATAGTCATATACTTGAACCTCTTCTTTATTTTTATGTAATCTATGTAGGCGCCCAACATATTGTTGTAGCATTCCTTTCCAAGATATTGGCATCGTTAAAAATAACGTATCTAACCGAGGATCATCAAAACCTTCCCCAATATATTTTCCTGTCGCAATAATAAGACGTTCCTCTTGTTCTGGGATCTCTGATAGCCTTTCAAACGATAAATTCAAATCCTTTTTCCTTTTATTTCCTGAAAACACAATAATGTTTTTAGTAAAGTTTTGAAACATTTGAGATAGGATTTCTAAATGTTGAATACGGTTAGTTAAAATAATGGGTGATCTCCTTGCTTCTAAAGCATGTAAAACATCATTAAAAATTTGGTCATTTCTGTCCTTATTAAATGTCAATTCATCACAAATTTCCTTAAATCGTGTTTCTTTCGTACTGAAATTTGTTTTTCTTGGATTGAGTCGATGGATAAAAGGACGGACTTTTGCTTGTTCCTTTGCATTTGTTTGATAACGAATTGGTCCACATTGCATTGAAATAATTGGGTGTAATCCATCTTTCCTTTTAGGAGTCGCGGTCAAGCCTAAAATAAATTGAGGACGAACTTGCTTAAGAACTGCTTCAAAAGTAACAGCAGAAATAATATGGCATTCATCAACAATTATATGACCGTATTGTGTGATAATTGATTTTAAATTTCCACGATAATATAAACTTTGAATTGTTGCAACATCTATAAATCCCGTTGCTTTGTTTTTCCCACCACCAATTTGACCAATGGAAGAAACCGGAATATTAAGAAATGAAGATAGTTTTTCCTTCCACTGTTCGAGCAACGGTGTACGATGAACAATGACAAGTGTATTTACTTTTCGCCTTGTAATCATGGCAGCTGCAACGACTGTCTTACCAAAACCTGTTGTAGCTACAAGGACACCGTCTTTGTGCTCAAGCAAACTTTCTTTTGCCTCCTCCTGACCAATAGATAAGGTCCCATGAAAGTCCACTTGTATTTTATCACCATAAAATCGCTCATCTATTATATTTACTTTTATTGATAGTTCGTTGAATAGGTCAAGCAATTCCTTTAAACATCCACGAGGAATAATTAAATTATTTTGCGTTTCATCTGTACACTGAATTACTCGTGGAATATTTTTAACGGAAAATCTATTGTGTTTTGCTTTGTAATAGTTTGGATTACTAAATGAAGCTAATGAGTAAATTTTATCTACAATCGATAGGGGTAATATGCCCTTTTCGATATGAATACCATTTTTAAGATGAGTAACTACCTCTTTTGTCATCGATTCGAGAAAATGGCTTTCACTCCCCATAGAACGAAGGGCATTTCTTACTTCCGAGGTCTTCATTTTACGTACAGTTGACAAATACATCCACTGATCTGGATAAGGATTTAAATGTTCATCTACAAATAGACTATTCCCCTTCATTCCTGGCTTTCTTTGTAAAGGAAGTGCAATAAGATTTCCAAAACCACCTTCAGGCATAACATCCTGGTTAGGAAATAATCGATCGAAAGAATCTAACTTAAAAGATACATCTCTTTTCTTCGTTTCCTTTAAAATTGTCATCCCTAAAGTTCTAACCGTTTCAGAAGATATCGCTTCCGTAAAGAAAATCCAAATATGTGCACCCTTTCCCGACCTTGATCTTTCTATATGGTATGGAACGTTATAGGTTTTGCATGTGTCAGAAAATGCACGAACATCTGATTTCCAATTCCCTCCATCAAAATCAATCGCTAAAAAATGACATTTATTATTTAGCAACAATGGGTAAATCCCAACCGTCTTTTTCCCCGATATATGATCGATTAATACTTGACTCGTTAAAGGGAGCGTATTTCCATGTTCTTGCTGACTGTTTTTACTTTGTGACTGACTACTAGAGGCCCGTGCAGGCATATAGCCCTTTCTTCCATCCATGGATTCAAAACGAATTGCGTATACATCTGACCTACCTTGAAATAAATCCTTTAATAATTGTATTTTTTCTGATAAAGAGGATTTTTTTGTCAGTATATTAGAATAATTACCTGATTTATGCTGTTGCATTAATGTGGCAATTAGCTTTTTTAAATAAAAGTTTTCTTCTTGTAACTGTTTATAGTCATGCATGGCAATCCCTCAAGTAATCATGTTAATAACTATTATACTCATTTTCCTCTTTTAAAATAAGTCATAGAACATGCAAATTATTTTTATTATGTTTGAAGGGAATAAACTTCTTCATTTTAAAATAATGTCCATTCGTCTTTTTTCTTCATCTGTATTATTAGGAATTGTATTTATCTAGCTTGCTGGTCCTTATCTAGACTCATGGAAAAGTTAACATATATGATTGTTATTATCGATAATCAATGTAGGGAAGTCATGTGAACTTTCCTGACCAGATTTAACATTGAAAAATGAAAATAAAATCCACTGAAAATGTAGATGCTGTTAGCAATTATTTACTCGGAAAAATAAATGTGTGTATTTTTATGAAAAAACGGGACCCACTCTTCAGCAAACCCCGTCATATCAATTCTTATTTAATTTGTTACCAGCCATGATGTAGAGGCAACAGAACGCTGGTCACTTGAACATTGCAGCAAATCATTTCATGGTAATTTTTAACCTTACCCTGACATTAATCCTTGTTCCTTAAAAATTGGTTTTTAATAAACGTATAGGCGTTATCCAAGTAAATAGCTTCAGCTGAATCCAAGTCACTACCACCAATCGTAAAGTCACTTGTTAAATCTGTGCTCCACTTAATACAGCATTTTTATGGTCTCCCCCAAAAGTCTCTTATTTCTAGATATTGAACCATTATTCAAAAATTAAAGGTTGTTAGTATCTACTAATCCAGTTTATTTCTTAAGCAAAACATAATTTAGAAATAAATAACTGGCTAGTATTTTTATTAAAGGGCTCTATAAAAGCATATTATAAAGAATTTATCAGAAAGCCAGGTGAATTTATTTCTTATTTTATTTCTTAACTTATTTCCTAATTCGTATTTTAAGAAATAAATTAGTGGGAGTTCCGTTTTTCAACCCACATCGATTTTTTATTCGATCCCTGATTGATGATTAATCCATCTTTTTTATGCATTTCACTAAGAAGATTTGAAATCTTTTTCTTTTTTTGTTTTATTTCCAAAGCATCGGATAGCTTATCTAATAGTAAATCATCAATGTCCTTTCGACTTGCGGTTCCGTATTGCCTTATAAAAGCCATAATGAGTTTCTTGTAGTGTTGTTTGTCAAAGGCTCTGTTTTTTATATAAGTTGATTTATCACCGGTAATGGCGGCAATTTTTGCCGTAACATATAGATTAGGATATCTTCCTTCAATTAATTTATGCTTCCTAAGGATTTTCGTAGCATCATGAGTAATATACTTGTTTTTTTGCACTTTGTCCAATAACATTACTAAGTCCAATCCAAAATCCGTATTATTAATAAGCATCCTTGTATAATTTTCATTCAGGATTTTACCAAAAATTCGTACACTTACTTTTTCCTCATTTAAATCATAATCTGGTAATGGAAAAAAACGTTTCTTTTGCAGATTAAACATTTTCTTAATTCCACTCCCGATGGTGTCAATTATGTTTAGGTTCACCATTGCTTCCACTAAAAACCTGTTACGGTAATATGTCTGGGGCGAATCTTGATTGATCACTTGTTCTATTGAACTTGGAATAAACTTTCCTACATTCACAAAAAGAAGCTCATCAGGGTTCTCAACAATATTAATTCTTCCTTGCATTTCATAATCTTGATGTGCTATACAGTTATGTAAAGCCTCACGAATAACATAAGAATCATATTTATTGATTTCTATTGGAAATAAACTTTGATCTGGCATATAACGGTAATTTAGATTTCTAATCTTCGAGAACACATTATCCGTATTCAACAAAAAAGGTGGACCAAAGTGTTGATAGTCTTTTTCCATATTATCCTCATCTTTTAATATCCAACTCATCTTTGCTATTGAAGGAGATAGAAAATGCTCAGACTCAGATTTCCCTAAAAGAATTATAGCAGCCTTTGTTCTTTTCCCTTGAATAGTAATTTTAGCCTTGTTTAAAAAAGTTATATCATCCCAACTCGCTATTTCTTCGGCCAAACCCGGATTCTTTCGTTCATATTCAATTCTTGCTTTGGTAATTGCTTCACTGTCTAAATCTCCTATAGTTGCGACCTCGCATATACCTGCGGACCAATCGCTACTACTTTGTTGGCTTCGAATCGTCTCAATCTCTTGCAAATTTAGAGCAACTAATGATTCTCCATTTCTCCCGTAATAATGTCCTTTCCAGCTTATTGGTGTTCCTTTTGGGGCGGCCGGAATTTGAAACATAATCACCCGTTTATCAGAAATAAATACTTCGTGTATATCTCAATTGTGCAATTTCATGTTTTAAACTATTAAGGTATGCTTGGTTGTTACGATAACCTGTTCCAATTACCTCGTGTGTTTTATCATGGATCCCAAATACAAGCCAACCAAATAACTTCCCTTTCAGATTTGCCTCATTACTTATAGCTGAATAGTACCTACCTAGATTATCGAAGTGATAATCCTTTTTAACTTCCTCATTCTGTTTCAATGGGAAGTTGTCGAAATTCTTTTATCAAGTCTATTAGTTCCTGATTATCCAAAAACTCCAACTCCCTAGTCTTATTGTAAATAGCAATATATTTATTATATTGCAATATTGTCAGCTTATATAAAGATTCAATAATAAAATTATATACAAAAAGGAAATGACAATAAACAATAAAGGATTAGAGGATAGTATATAATGCTGATGTTCAACATTACCTAAAATGCACTATGCAAGATTATTTTTTAATTTAAAAATAACTTAATCAATTAGTGGAAACCATTTCCTACAATAATTATACCAAATTCGAATTTAAATATATACAACAAAGCGAGCATTTTCTATCCAATGAAACATATATTACTTGGTCATATGATTAATTTACTTATAATTATTCATCTTTCACTATAATTTGATTCTTATCTATCATACCTAATATTAACATAAACTCTAAATAATACCTTACATGCCACCATTTTCGCATCCCTCAATTAACCCTAGTTTCAAAATACCATAAAAAATCGATGTTTATAAACATCAATTTATAAAAATATTGCGCCCAGTTGCGTATTATTGTTTACTTTTCAATAAAAAACGAGGTCCACTCTTCAGCAAACCCCCTCATATCATTTTTTTTAATTTAGTGCCAGGAATGATTAGGATAAATAGGATGCTGATCACTTTAACGTTGCAGCAAATCATTTCGTGGTAATTTTTAATCTTATCCGACATTAATCCTCGTTATTTAAAAAATTGGTTTTTAATTACCGTATAGGCGTTATCCAAGTAAATGGCTTCACTTGAATCCAAGTCACTCCTACCAATTGTAAAGTCACTTGTTAAAATCTGTGCCCCACTCAATACGACATTTTTATGGTATTCCACATTTTGTGTCAAATTCGCATCTATTCTCGTTCTCACTATCAATCCATCAGCAACCATTTCTTGAATAACCTCTACATTTGGATCATTATGTACGACAAAGGAGGCATAATCTTTATCTAAGTTATTAAAATCTACACCTGGAAACATACTTTGTGATAATAGAGTTGTGTCCATTTCATAATACGTTGGTACAAATTTACTAGGATGCATCACAAATATGACCTTCCCTATTAAACTATCTAAATCTGGCCAACCTAATGTTTGTATCGTTTGCTTTAATGATTTATCTGGTTGAATCAAATCACTTGGATTAAATAATGCATCACCAAATGTATCACTAATCAAAGTATCTAATTTTATAAATGCATCCTCATCATATTCATTTAAAAAGGGGTCTAGAATCATCCAATCATCTTTGATTTCCATTAAAACAATAATCGGTAAATGATTTGGATTATTATCACTATATAGGCGAATTTCTTCTAAGGCTAAATCAAACTTTAAAGCATTAGTCCTAGCATCAACGAGCGGAACATGTGTTAATTCAAAATCATCTCCCCTGTAGCGTAAATCTAGTTCAAAACTTCTGATTCCATTTTGAAGTTGACTTGTTAATGAATGGTAACTATAGCGCATCGCTCTAGCTTCATCAAAACTGTCCCCAAGTCCCACATAAAATTTCCCAATTTCACTGCCATATCCCTTATAACTATTATGGGTTGCAAGATATTGGACTTCATTGAGTTTATAGTCATTATGATCAAAATCGTAGTCAACGAAAGATGAATCATGTATCGGTTGGTAATTTTCATGATACATTGTTTCAAGTTCCTTCATATGTTTTTCCTGTGAGGATGCATCGAATATACGAAACATGTATAAGTAACCAACACTTGCAAAAAGAACAACTACGAGGAAAGTTAAACAAACTAATATGATTTTAATCAACTTTTTCATCACTACACTCCAATTCTGACCCTTTTCTTAAATGAGTAATTAAGGAATGGTCTGATAACTAGATTGAATTAATCGCTTACATGCTTACTTCTATTATATCAGATTTTATGCTTGGTCCTTCACTAAAATGGAAATATTGGATTTATTTATCCATGTTAAATTAGGAAACTTCAACTTATAATTTCATTACTATTGTACAACAAATTTGTATGTTAAAGGTATTTGAATTAAAATACAAAAGTCATCAGTGATCGATTTCTTATGTTGACCACGATTTGGCAAATGCAATGTATCAATGATGGCTTCCGGATTTCAAGCGGTATAATTTAATAAACCAAGGTCTGTTGGATTAGCGGTATCAGTTGGCATAACAAGTGGAATCAATAAATAATTTACCCTTCTTTTTTAGCGTCCTTAATGGATTGACTTATCTTGTTGATTGGATATTATTTAATCCTTCTTCATCAATCATCGCCGTTATTTCTTTCTTGGGAGGTACTCTAGTGTGGGTTTCAACTACTCATTTATTACTTAATTGATGGCATCTACCCCCATTCAAAGAGATAGGAAAAGGTGTACAGTCTAGAAAAACTAGTAAACCAATAAAATCCCGCAGGTGGCAAGCAAAAAAGGTATATAACAACCCTTGATGAAAGACACCCCTGGGCCCCGTTCGCTTGTCTCTTGGCTCACATATTGTTGATGGAAGACTAAAATTAAGTGAAGAAGAAACAGTTGAGTAAATTAGAGAAAATTAATTATAATAATGGCAATGTTTTTTGTTCAGTAGACCCAAGCATAAATTGAATTAATTTAAGTGATACTGTGATCTATGTTTAGTTATATTCTAATTATCTTAACTAGTATTCTAAATTCATATTATTCAATTAAACCTATTAAATCAAAGTATTTGTATAAATAATTATTTTTATTATTTTGTTGAAATTACTTTACATTTGAATTCATAAGTGTATAATAATATTTAAATGTAGCTTAAAATGTATTGTTCCTCTTCAAATTGTTTAAACATAATAATTATGAAATTTTTTACTTTTAATATAGTTTTTGTCAGCTTAAA
>DKGO01000077.1 GCA_002453315.1 Caryophanales bacterium UBA6768
GCAATATAAAACGAACTACCAACATCTAGTTCACTTTCTGCCCAAACTCTTCCATCATGAGTTTGAACTAACTCTTTAACAATTGCCAATCCGATTCCTGCACCACCATACTTATCGCCTGTCGTTGGTGTTTTATAATATCGTTCAAAAATAAATGGAATCAATTCGGCATTAATTCCAATTCCATTGTCCGCAATTTGAAAGATTATTTCTTTATTTTCCTTGTCCAGTTCAACCTTTACGTCTATTTTTCCATCGATTGAAGAGGTGTGATTAGCAGCGTTCCAAATTAAATTAGAAAAAACTTGATCCATTCGTTGTACATCAACAAGAAAAGTAAATGAATCATTTATACCTTCACTTTTAAATGTAAATTGTCGATCTGTTTGGGACATTTCCAATTTCATTTTTTCCTTGAGATCATCTACCCAACTTCTCACATTCAATTCCTCTAAATCTAACTTAAGCTGTTGTGCTTCTAATCTTGACAAGTCGAATAAATCAGAAATCAATCGGTTCAATACCTTTATTTTACTATATGCTAGATGTAAATATTGTTCTCTTTCCGTTTCATGAAGTACCCCTTTATCCAATGCTTGAATATAATTATAAATAACAGTTATTGGTGTACCTAAGTCATGGGCAATATTAGCTAAAAGTAGTGTTCGTGATTCAGCCATCTGTTCTAAATTATGATTAGCAATTTGTAATTCTTCTGTACGCTGTTTGACTTTATCTTCTAATACGACATTTATTCTTTTTAACTCATTGTTCAAATGACTAAGCTGAATTAATGTGTTTACACGAGTTAGTAATTCTTTTCGATCACATGGTTTTGTTAAATAATCATTAGCACCAACTTCAAAGGCAATGATTTTATCACTTAGCTGCGTTTTAGCTGTTAACATTAAAATCGGTAAATCTATTAATGAAAATCGCTTCCTTAATTGTTGACACACTTCATATCCAGACATTTTGGGCATCATAATGTCTAAGATTAAGAGATCGATTGTTTCATATTGAACAATTTCAAGTACCTCCTGACCACTTGAAGCAGTCATTACTTCATATCCCGCTAAATCAAGTTGGTTCATTAATACTTGAAGATTTACGACATCGTCATCGGTGATCAATATTTTGGCTTTCCCTCCTGTTGGAATATCAGGTTGTAAAGTAGATATTGGTACAGGGGATCTAATATCAGAAAAAGTATCTGTCGTAGCTGATACTTCCTCGATCACTTGCCCACCTTGAAAAACAGGAAGGGTAAAGCTAAAAGTACTTCCTTTACCAACAGTAGAATCGACAGTTAATTTGCCACCATGTTTTTCAACTAAATGCTTTGTTATATTAAGCCCAATGCCAGACCCCTCAAATTCTCTCGTTTCTCCGTCTTCCACTTGATAAAACTGATCAAAAATAATTTCCTGTTGCTGCTTTGGAATTCCTTTACCCGTATCTTCTACATTTATTTTGATAAACTCTTTTTCAACAGATGCTGAAATAATCACTTTACCTTCTTCCGTATACTTTATTGCATTTCCAATTAAATTATATAAAATTTGTTGTACTCTACTTCCATCTGCATAAACAATTAAACTAGCCTCACTATTAATTTGATTAACCAATTGAATCGACTTGTTTTTTAACAGTGGTTGACAAATTGTTAAAACAATATTTGTTATTTCATATATTCGAACAGGGCCTAACCTCATTTTCAATTGATCATTTTTTAAATTGGAATAATCTAAAATGTCATTGATCAAATGAGACAATCTTTTTCCGCTCGTTATAATCATTGATAAATGAGCATTCATTTTTGTATTCAACTGTCCAACAGCACCATCACGCATCGTTTCGGCGATACCGATAATTCCATTTAAAGGGGTTTGTAGCTCATGTGATGTAATGGTTAAAAATTCATCCTTTAGCTTGTCGGTTCGTTTTAGGTTTTCTAATGCTTCTCTTTGTATCTCATTTGCCTCCTGTACTGCCTTTTCCTTTTGCTCTCTAAATATTTTGTACTTATCTCCTAAAGCAAATGAAAGAAGAATAACTTCTAGAGTGGTTGTCATTTGCCAAGCATATTTTGTTAATAATGTAAGTGGAATGAGCCCGACATCTACCATCAGAGAAATGAAAACACCAAGTAAAAAAAGTCCCCAGGCGATTAATAAGTAACGGGCTGGACGAAAACTTACTCGTAACGATTGGGCAGAAGAATATAGTATTATAAATATAGTAAGGATCACTAAAATAATTGCAGCATACACGGACCAGGTAAATGTAAATTGTCGTATTATAAATGCGATAACATTTAAACTAATAAGTAATTTGAAAATATAGTCTATTTTCTTCATTCTTTCACGAACAGCAAGAAAAGATCGAATAAATAATAATCCACCGATATTACTTAAGTACATTAATTCGGTAACATTTATTGTATCTTTGCCAAACCGATCAGGCCACAAATATTGATAACCCAAACCTGTATCCGCTAAAAACAATAGCGTATTTAAGAAAACAAATAAAACGTAATATAAATAACTTCGATCACGAATGGAAAAGTAAAGAAATAGATTATATAAGGCCATAATTACAGATAGACCAAATAATCCCCCTAATATCGCATACTCATTTTGCGATTTTGCATGAAATGCAGTATAATCCCAAAGCGTAAGAGGAATCTGTACTGAACTTCCCGTTAAGATTTGTAAGTAAACAACCTTCGTTTCACCAACTTTAATTTCGATAGGTGTTACGAAGTTTCGATGTTCAATCTCCCGTTCTATAAAAGGATAATTATTCCCTGTCTTTATAGTCTCAAACTCCCCTGTGTCGGTATTCAACGTATGAATATGAAGGTGATTAGTTTTGGGAGCCTCGATTTCAAGTAACCAATTTTCTGTACTAGATTGATTGCCAACTTGAAAACGCACCCAATAAGTGTGTAAATCATAACCAAAATTCGGTCTGCCTTTTCCCTCATAACGCTTAAATTTGTCATTATATTTATCCGAAGCAATCTCATCCACTGTATAGTCGAATTCTTCGACAAACAACATTTCAATATGCTGATCTAAAATAACCTTTTCTGTTAAGTCGTCTAATAAGACGGCATCACTTTTAGGCTCTTCAGCCTTCACTTGATCTGTATATATCACAGTGTTTAATAAAAGACTGAATAATAGAATAATCAAGAATATATATCGTCTATGCAATTCTAATCCCCCCCTTCATAACTGAATAATTACACAATTATTGAAAGCTACTAGAACACCAACCTTTTACCCGTCAATGATACTTTTATTCTACCGATACCTCTATGTAATATCAATTTGAAGATAAGGAAAAAGTTAAGGTCGGCGACATAACAATCGAGTCTTCGTGTAGAAATAAAATATGTTTGCCTTTTATTAACATGCACTGGGAAAATCAAGATTAAGTTTTATAGAGTCGTTTTATTTTTATAACCCCTCAATTTAACCTAAAAGCTTCCTTATAAGTAAGTGGGGCGTCATTGTCTTGTCTACTTATAAGGAAGCCTAGGCGAATGCATTTGAATTTTTTCATCAAGTACCCACTCTTTTTTAAGTTCAATCACTTTCATACCTTGTGATTCATTTAGGGTCCAATGAAAATGAATCGTTTAATAAATAAGATACCTAGTATGCACCGTTACCAGATCACCATAATCTGTAACCATTATTAAAAATAAGTGATCATCATTATCAATAGTATAACTTAATAAATCATGATCTTCTTCTTCATAAAACTCCTTTTCTACCTCATCTGATTGCGGATGTCCATTAAAATAATCATCATATAATGCTTCTAAATCGGCTAAAGCCATCGACGTACTTATATTAATAGACCCCTGTTCTTCATCATCACCATAAGCTGTCACTTCTGAATCATCCGGAAGTGGTACATCACTAGGAATCAAACTCGACAGTTCAATATCTTCTCCTGTTTGATCAAAGGGCGATTTTTCACTTCCTCCATCATCATCTGCAACAACATCTTCTGCTTCCTCGGATGTGTTTGTTTCAGCATCTTCGTCTTGATCATCTTCTGTATTATTTGATCCATTTGTTTCAACATTTTCGCTTGTATCTGTATCAACAGAATTGGCATTATCCACAACTTCAAAACTACACCCTGACACTACCGTAACTAACAATAATGATAAAACTACTATAATCAATCGATTGGAAAACAAATAAAACACTCTTTTTAATTTTGTCTCAAAGCCCTGAAATCTAACGATTAAACCTTTGGGGAACGCATCAGGCGCTTGCGGAACTAAAATTTGGATTTCCGCAAATAAAGAGAATGAATAACGATTTTCAATATCATAATTGAAGTTTTTCATAATAAAGAGAAGTAGCTATGAAAAATTATACTACTCCCCTTAGATATCTCGCTAATTCTTGTTAGAATGTCAAGTCAACAGCAGTTATAAAATTTTACTCTTTATCCATCGTCCCAACATCCTTTTCGTCTTCCTGTGAAGCGCCGTTATCGGGTGAGTCAACCACTTCAAAATTACATTCAGCGACAAATCCTAGGAAAGCAATTGTGATGAATAGTCGTATGGTACGTTTGTAAATCAAATTAACACACTATCTAATAGTTGTTTGTATGATACATCAATCTTCAGTAGATTTTTAACTATGATCCTTTGGCAAAGTTCTATTTTTTGTTCTAAATATCACACCATTACATATATTTTTGTCCGCTTAATAACCACTCCTTATACACCTATGCCTGATCCATTCATAATCCTTTAGCCACCTGGATTAAAAATCACCACAGTCTAAATAAAATACAGCTAATCCTGTAGATGCTCCGGCACCTGGATTATCCTGTAACTCAGCTTCGCCATAGACAACGGGGCCCTCTTCCTCAGCGTAAACAAACTCCCAAACTTCCGAACCTAAAGAACCGTACCCTTCGCCATCAATCTCGAAAAAAATATTACTTTCATTCGTATTAATTGAACCATCTGCATTTAAATTAAAACCAAAATTGAATTCACTATTAGGCCCTTTTAAATTTATACCGATACTACCACCGGCTAAATCCATACAGAGCATCTCATCTACCACAACACTCTCTGAGTCCCATTCAAAAACATATTCTTGACCCTCATCTAACCTTGTGAGACCAAGGCTTCTAAGTTGTTGTCGAAAAACATCATTTTCAATATCACCGACTGAACTACCATCGGAAGCAGCACCCTCATCGGCGGGGTCTTCTTCCTGGGTTGGCGTTTCCGTGGCCGCTGATTCTTCGGTGCCACTGTCATCTGAATCGGCACTATCACTACTACAACCAATGATCAACCCGAGAACGAGAATCATTAAAAGTGTTAATAATAAACTTTTTAATCGCATAAAATCATCCTTCAATTTATTTTTTATGTAACCAAAGGTCATTTAAACAAAGGAATGATTGACCACTCCCTGCTAAAATTGTTTCATCGATTTACAGAGGAAAAACAGAACAACTTGATTACTTTCAACGTTCTGTCTCATCGTTGTTGGCAATATCACTAGAAAACCATCTAGTCATTACAATTGCAAATCCTTCTCTTCATGAAATTTCGGAATAAATCATGATCTCTTATAATCAATAACAACTAATAAACGTTAAATCTAAGTTAAAACAAACATTATTTTGAGAAATGTTTTAGATGATACTTAGTCGTTAAAATTGAACCTTTCTTTCTCAATTAAATACCTGTAATTTTTAGAATATTATCTGAACATAAAAATGTTTTTTTTGGCCAAAATGATTCTTTTCTAACAGAGGTATGAAGTATATAAAAAGTAGAAGATATTTCATAATCTTCTACCTTTTACACATTTGAATGAAAAATTATTGTTTTAACGCTCTTCTTCGAATAAATACGAAGGAAATTCCACCAAGTACTAAAAGGATCAATCCCACAGCAATCATGTTAAACGTATTCGTTGCTGTCTTTGATAATACTTGATCGCCTGTGCCTTTAATATCATTTTCATCTGAACCACCATCTACAGTTATAGGTTTACCGTTTCCGTTGTCACCGTCACCATTAGGGGCACTGCCTTCAGATTCACCATTACCCTTTGGATCATCTCCTGGCTTATCTTCTTCTAAGGCAAACACACCATAAGTGGAGAAATGGTCTGGATGAATTGTTATTGTATTGTTATTCGTATCCATCGTACCATTTTGTGCTTCCCATTTTGCATCGTTTTCATTGTAGTAATAGATATCAATCTCTGTGGCGAATCCATTTCCATAGGACATCGTTAGTTCAAAGGAACCCGTATAGCTCTGTCCACTTGGATAGTCAAATTTGAAATCTAGTACATTCCCCGCCCGTTCAATTCCTTCTGCGTTTGTTACAAAACCTTCTCCACTCACGTCTGTTATCATAACAAATGTCCCAGAAGGTAAATCATGTGGGAACGTAATTTGTGTATCTGTACCTTCAATTGTTCCAACTTGTCCTGCAAAAACTTCTGTTTTTATTCCCAATGGAAGAATCAACTGTTGGGGTGCAACTGTAACAGTTACTTCAACATCATTCGTATTCACTACACCAGTCGGTAAATCAAGAGTTCCTGTGAAAATGTAATCCCCCGCAACAGATTTATCATATGCCGGATCTCCATCGTCCCACACGACATCTATATTTTGTGTACTATCATCATTTAATGTTATATCTACTTCTGTAGGTAAGCCGATGTCAGACTTATCTGTACCATTTGCAACTGTTATGTCACCGAGATCCGCAATTTCCGTTACTTCTAATTTAGTGACTGTGACTTTAATAGTCTTTTCAACCGTTTGCCCACCACGATCTGTCACTTCATACGTCACTTCATAGACACCAGGTACTGATGTATCGACTTCATTTTTTAGAACAACTATATCATTCGTTAAATTGCCACTCTCTTTATCCGTTGAGGTAACACCGTCTAACGGATCGAATGGTTCGTTGAGTAAAATTGATATGTCTGATGCATGAATGACTGGTTTTTCATCTTCAACCCACTCAATCGGTTGTGTAACTGTACCGGAAAATCCATAATTTTGTTCTTCAAATGTAAAAGTTCTTTCCGTTTCTGTGCCGGTCACGTCCCACTTAATCTTTGGATTATCGTACGTTCCATCTTGTACGATCACATCATTGATGATACTTCCATCATGGAAAGTGATTGGGTTGTCGATTTCAACAGTTTTAGCTGTACTTAACACTTCAAGCGTCGGTAACGTCACTTCTTGGTCTTCTAAACTACCATCTTGTAAATTTCCAAAATAACTTCCTAATGGTGACAAGTCACCGATTTGGTTCTCATTAATAAATAGTGCCTCTAAGTTTGTAAGACCTTCTAATGGTGATAGATCACTAATACGATTAATACCAATGTCTAGTACCTTTAGTCTTGTTAAACCAGATAAATGTGAAACATCACTAATTTGATTCCCATAAAGGAATAGGAAATTTAAGTTTGTTAAATTTCTTAATGGCGATAGATTACTAATATCATTATACCCGAGATCTAATTCTTCTAGATGTGTCAAACCAGATAAATGTGAAACATCACTAATTTGATTCTCATAAAGGAATAGGAAATTTAA
>DKGO01000042.1 GCA_002453315.1 Caryophanales bacterium UBA6768
ATGTAAAAAGGTTGGGGACTTTGTAAAAACTGATGAACCACTAGCTATCCTTCATTGTAATGATATTGTTCCTCCAGACATTCTTGCCCAAGCTAAGCAGTGCTTCACACTAACCTCTCAAAAAGTAAAACGACCTCCTCTAATTTACAAAACGATTTTAGACTAACACGCTAGCCGATTACAAAACGGCTAGCTTTTTTTATGTATTTTCCTCTTCATTGCTTGTAATGTTTATAAAGTTGACTTATTAGTTGGCTTTTTTCCGAATTTCTATAAAATGAATAAATTGATAAAAAATGGAAATAATGAACGTATACATTGCTAAATATGGAGGGGTTTCTTTGAAAAAAATTATCGTTGGCCTCATTGCATCTGCATTTATTATCGCTAGTATTCCGATTACTTCGTATGCAAATAGTATAGATTTAGAAATTCAAGCACCTTCCGCAATCTTAATGGAAAGAGATACAGGTCAAATCATCTATGACAAGGACAGTGAGGAAAGATTACCACCAGCAAGTATGACAAAAATTATGACGATGATTTTAATTATGGAAGAACTAGATAAAGGTACGTTGAAACTTGACGAAAAAATTCGTACAAGTGAACGAGCCGCTTCCATGGGTGGTTCTCAAATATTCCTAGAAGCAGGAGAAGAGATGACAGTCGAGGAATTGCTCAAGGCTGTTGCAATAGCTTCAGCAAATGATGCTTCTGTTGCACTTGCAGAACATATTGCGGGTACAGAGGAAGAATTTGTAACACTAATGAATCAAAAGGTGAAAGAACTTAACTTAAAAAATACATACTTTGTTAATTCGACTGGACTACCTGCCAAAAATCACTATTCTTCCGTCTACGATATGGCGATGATGGCAAAAGAATTACTTAAACATGAAGAAATCACGAAATATACAAGCATTTATGAAGATTATTTACGTGAACATACCGACGATAAATTTTGGCTTGTCAATACGAACCGATTAGTCAAGTTTTATGACGGTGTAGATGGCTTAAAAACGGGATATACGAGCGAGGCGAAATACTGCTTAACAGCTACAGCAAAAAAAGGTAATTTACGAATGATTGCAGTCGTCATGGGAGCAGCAAATACTAAAGAGCGCAACAGTGATATTACTAAGATGTTTGATTTTGCTTTTAGTCGTTTCGAAATTCATAACATTTATCAACGGGGAGATGCCGTTCAACATGTCGATGTAAGCAAAGGTACAGATAAGAAATTGAAGGTTATTACAGACGATGTCGTTTCTGTCCTAACTAAAAAAGGGGAATCAATCGATGAAATAACCGAAAATATCGAATTGAAACAAACGATCAAAGCACCGATTACAAAAGGAGCTAAACTTGGACAGCTACAGTTAGAGAAAGACGGCAAAGTAATTTCAGAAATTCCTTTAGTCGCAGCACAAGACATAACAAAAGCTTCATGGTGGACGCTATTCAAACGAACGATTAATAATCTGACAATTAAAGAATAAAAAAATGACAGAATAAAGAGATTTATCACTAGTTTTGTCAGCAAGAAGGAATTACCTTTTTAAAAGAGAAAGACTCACTAGACGATTGCACAAGGAGGAATCAAAAAGTGAGTCTTAACATCAAATTAGAAAAGAAACAAGCAGTCTTATTAGTACGATTAGAAGGTGAGCTCGATCACCATACTGCTGAAATTCTTAGGGGAAAAATTGAATCTCGATTAGAAGAAAACCATGTAAAACATATCATCCTAAACCTTGAAAATTTATCATTCATGGATAGCTCTGGAATTGGAGTTATTTTAGGAAGGTATAAGCAGATTAAAGCACGGAATGGTGAGATGATTGTCTGCTCCATTTCACCCCCTGTCAAACGTTTATTTGATATGAGTGGATTATTTAAAATAATTCGCTTAGAGAAAGATGAAAGAAATGCTTTGCAAACGTTGGGGGTGGCCTAAATGAAAAATAAAATGAAACTTCAATTTTCAGCCTTAAGTCAAAATGAATCTTTTGCAAGAGTAACAGTAGCTGCATTTATTGCTCAGCTTGACCCGACAATGGATGAAATGACAGAAATTAAAACCGTCGTATCAGAAGCGGTGACGAATGCAATTATCCACGGTTATGAGAATGATTCTGCTGGAGAAGTAACAATAGAAGTAACGCTTGAGTCGGACGAAACTGTTCATATTGTAATCAAAGATAGTGGTGTCGGCATTCCTAATTTAACGGAAGCAAGACAACCATTGTTCACGTCTAAACCAGAGTTAGAACGCTCAGGTATGGGCTTTACGATAATGGAGAATTTCATGGATGTTGTCAATATTGAAACAGACGTCAATAAAGGAACGACCATTCAACTTACAAAATATTTATCAAAAAACAAAGCGTTATTTAATTAAGGAGTACGAATTATGGATGTCGAAGTTAAAAAAGATAATCAGCAATCGTACTTAAAAGACAGTGAAATAAAAGATTTGATTAAACGAAGCCAAGCGGGTGACAATTCAGCACGAGATCTTATTGTTCAAAAAAACATGCGTCTCGTCTGGTCAGTCGTCCAACGGTTTCTTAACAGAGGCTATGAACCGGACGATCTCTTTCAAATCGGCTCAATCGGTTTATTAAAATCAGTTGATAAGTTTGACCTCTCATATGATGTTAAATTTTCAACGTATGCTGTTCCGATGATCATTGGTGAAATCCAACGATTTATTCGCGACGATGGCACAGTAAAAGTTAGTCGTTCATTAAAAGAAATGGGTAATAAAATACGGCGAGCAAGAGATGATTTATCAAAAACTAAAGGGCGCGTGCCAACGATTCATGAAATTGCTGAATACTTAAACATTTCTCCAGAAGAAGTGACATTAGCCCAAGAAGCTACACGTTCTCCAGCTTCAATTCATGAGACAGTGTACGAGAATGATGGCGATCCGATTACATTACTTGACCAATTGGTCGATCAATCTACCGATGGTAAATGGTTCGAAAAGATTGCTCTTCGAGAAGCAATTGATCACTTGGATGAGCGAGAACAATTGATTGTTTATTTACGTTATTACAAGGACCAAACACAATCAGAGGTAGCTGAAAGATTGGGAATTTCTCAAGTGCAAGTCTCAAGACTTGAAAAGAAAATATTAGTCGAAATTAGAAACCAGATGGGTGAATAATCCATCTGGTTTCTAATTGTTTTACCATTTTACAGCATAGAACTAAATACATTCTCTCATACTACATAGTGGATATATTATTAATATTGTTTTTTGGAAAATTTGATTCATTATTTCAGTGGGTGTATTTTCAATCGATATTTAACTTTGCATAAGCTAGCGATTGTTGTCACAAAGGAGTGCCTTCTAAATGAAAGACATAAGTCGCAACATATTTGAAAATCAAATCTACATGAAAAAGAAAATTGGTGAGGGGATTAGCTTTGATGTCGGGTCTCGAAATTTTAAATTTAACGGTAAAAAAACAACGCTTTACTTTGTTACAGGGCTTTGTGATACAGAGATTGTTGTTGATTTATTTGGAACGGTTGATCAAAGTTTAAAGGAAGATGAATCGATAGAAGAATTCATACGGGCTAATCTCCCACACCAGCAAGTTGATATCGCAAATACATTTGATGAAGCGATTGATCAATTGCTTAGTGGTCTAATCCTTGTTTTTGTGGATGGTGAACCTGAATGCTTCATCATTGATGCCCGTCTTTATCCAGGTAGAAATCCTGAGGAACCAGATACCGAAAAAGTGATCCGGGGTGCGCGCGATGGCTTTACCGAAAATATAATCGAAAATACAGCTTTAATTCGAAGACGAATTCGCGATGAAAAGTTAAGAAACGAATTAGTCCAAGTTGGTGAACGCTCGAAAACAGATGTCTGTATAAGTTATATAAAAGATGTGGCAGATCCGGGGCTCATCAAATTAATAAAGAAAGAAATTAGTAACATTACGACTGATGGGATTCCAATGGCCGATCGTTCCATTGAAGAATATTTGTTGAAGCAAGGTTGGAACCCTTTTCCACTTGTGCGATATACTGAAAGGCCTGACGTAGCTGCAACACATTTATTTGAAGGACATGTGATCGTCATCGTCGATACATCACCAAGTATTATTATTGTA
>DKGO01000039.1 GCA_002453315.1 Caryophanales bacterium UBA6768
AAATTATACATAGTTTTAATAGCCCCATGATAATTAGTTTGTTCATTTTTAAAAAGCCCCCATCATCTTACTATTTAAGTATATATCATCAACATCTTCAGAGCCATACAAGAACCACACATCTTTTGGGGTACTCTTCCAATTATCTCTTACAATTACCGATCTATACCATTTGAATTTGAAAGTAGCATAGTATTCTTCATAACCGACAAGCGTTATATTATGTCCACCAGTTTGTGTTATCCATCCATTCGTACTCATCATACTAGGGTTTCCATTTTTAATTAATGTTTTCATTTTACTGAAACTTAGGGATGTATCTCTAGAGATAGTAAATGAATTTGCATATCCACGTTCTTTTATATATTTTTGTAATCCAGGAACTATTTTAGAACGAGATACCCCACTACTATTTGTATGCCCCATAATTGTGCCTATTCTATTAGCTACACTTTTCCAATTATTATTTGACGACATATTTGAAAAACCATTTTTATCCCAGTACATCCGCCTGACAAGCTGCTCATCATAGGTTTCTAGTTCACATGTTTGCTCTTTTAATAATGCTGATATTTGTTCTAATCGTTCCCTCCCATTATTCTGTACTGCAATCTCTAGTTGAAGTTGTTGTTTTTCTTCTCTTCGTTTGTAAATATTATCGACAACATCATTATAATCTTTATTTGAATTGGCTAGACCGATTAAAGAATGCTGCAACACTTCCAGTTCTTTTTCAACTTTCACCAATTTATCATGTAAATGATTGGATAATATTTGGACAATATTTTGTTCTAATACTTTGAGAAAATTGTTTCGGTTTTTAAACAGTTCATTTATTGCTTGAATAACAGCTTGCTTTAAGTCCTCTTCTCTGATGGTTCGTGCATCGCAAAACACCCCAGTATTCTCTAGCCTACTGACGCATCGCCAATCAATTGATTTCTTGCCTCGGTTATTCCAATGGACTCTTCTAAATATCTCCCCACAGTTTTCGCAAAAGACAATTTGAGCTAAACTGTGATTACTGCTGTAATTTCTCCTTTATCCATTTTTACTAATGTGAGCAATTTTTCGTTTCTTCAATTCCTCTTGTACTAACATGAAGAGATGTTTTGGTATAATAGCTTCGTGATTATTTTCTACATAATATTGCGGGACAACTCCATCGTTGTTCACTCGTTTTTTCGATAAAAAATCAACGGTATAGGTTTTTTGAAGAAGTTCATCTCCCATATACTTTTCATTCGTTAGAATTTTATGAAGTGAACCACTATACCATTTCTTTCTTCCCGCTCCTGTTAAAATGCCATCTGCATCAAGTCCTTTTGAAATTTTGTTTAGGCTAGAACCTTCCAAGTTTTCTCGGTAAATACGTTTGATGATTTCTGCTTCTTCTTGAACAATTACTAAACGTTTATTTTCGTCTTTCATGTAACCAAGAAATCGATTATGGTTTACTTGCACTTCACCTTGTTGATATCGATATTGAATCCCGAGTTTAACGTTTTGACTAAGTGACTGACTTTCTTGTTGGGCAAGCGATGCCATAATAGTAAGCACCACCTCCCCTTACGCATCCATCGAATTAATATTTTCTTTATTTCCTGATAATCGTATAAATCAATTCTTAATATCCAGTCTTTCTTTGGTAAAACATTAAATATTTTTGATGCCCGTTCAACAGCTTTATTCACATAGTCAGGATTAGGAAACAATTTTCTCGAAATACCTTTTTTAATATTCTCATCATCATCTTCTCCACCAATCTCAAAACGAATGCCTATGGGTGCTTCATAAAAGACAGAAGATTCAACGGTTTTCATACCTATATCTACTGCTTTTTGAAATAAATTAATCAGGTTCATTTGAATACCTCTTATTTATAGAATATTAGTTTATATAACATTGTTATACAGGATGTCCTTCAGTAATTCCCCAATCATTTTATGCTAACAATTTTTACCTTTTAGGGAATTTCATTTTCTTTATTTCATGATCAAAGTCAGAAACTATCATTTGGTGTTTATTAAATTCTTTATACACATCAATAGCCTTTGCTTTTGCAGCTGTTTGTGTAATTTTTCCATGTCCTTCTAAAACCTCATACCGATTGAATTTTAGAAATTCATCTATACTTATCGCAAAATCTTTCATTCCAAGTAATCTTTCATCTTCTAATAATCTTTCGACATAATCAAAGTATGAGGAGACATTCCGTTCTAAACTGCGAATTTCTTTTTCAGATAAATAATTCTTTGCAACAGTAACGTCCGATTGCAAGATACGACCATCAGGAGCATTTTTCCATGTACTTAATCCCATATATTCCTTATCCTTATCTGCTGAATTATATACAATTTCAGCAGCCGTTTTTCCAGTGATGGCATAATGAAACTTATTTTGTACAGTTGCGTAAAATCTTTTAGTAACATCTGAGTTTTTATCATAATCATAAGATATTTCCGCAAATAGGTCTGATAACTGTTGCCATATTCTTCTTTCACTAGCACGAATCGAACGAACAGTTTCAATTAATTCACGAAAATAGTCTTTTCCAAAAGCATTTTCTCCTTGCTTCATACGTTCAACATCAATTTTAAAGCCTTTTTGGATATACTCCTTCAAGACATCTGTTGCCCAAATACGAAACTTTGTCGCTTTTTTTGAGTTAACCCGGTAACCAATAGAAATTATTGCATCTAAATTATAATATTTCACAGATTTTGTTTGTGTTTTTCCTTCTATTGCACCATGTTGAGTGGTTGTTTCCATTTTGGAAACAACCACTTCTTTAATCAATTCTCCTGTTTGAAATATATTACTTAAATGTTTACTAATAGCTGGAACTCCAACATCAAATAACTTTGAAATTGATTTTTGCGTTGCCCAAATTGTTTCGTCACGTACAATAACCTCAACTTCTTCTCCAAAGTCATAAACTAAAAACTGTATATCTCTCATGATATTCTCCTTGTCTATTTTATATTTTCCTTATTTATAGAGATTATTTTTCTCCGTACCTATTTTTAAGTTTTTCAAAAACCATTTCAGCATCCAAAAGTTCCTCTTTGTTATTAAGCTCCATTTCTGCTTCTGCTAACTTTTCATACAGATCTGCTTTCGCTAACTTTTCTTTATACGTTTCCATACTCATGACAACTAAATGCCCATAACCGTTTTTCGTAATATATACAGGCTCATTCTGTTCATGACATAACTTAGAAATTTCATTTGTATTTCTTAAGTCTTTAATCGGTCTTATTTCTGGCATATGAATCCCCCCGTACAGTATAATTATGTCTTTATTATAACATAATTATGTTTAATTCATGTATGTATTCTAATAATAAACTCTTTAATTTAAATTAATATCTATTCTATCTACACACTCATCAGATATTGCTTCTGTCAACTCAACATATTCTTATTTTGTAGTATGATGATTTGTTCCCACAAACCAAAAAACATCTATTTCGTCGAGTTGACAAAATAGATGTTCTTTCTTAAATCGTTGTTATATCAATGTTTATTCCCTAGACATCAATGCTACCACCTCAACATGGGACGAGTTGATACAATTGATGTTTTTACGATTTTTAGTGAAATGGTCGTATGTGGAAACATATCCACCATTTGTACCATTTACGAAGACTATTAACTTGGGTTTTATGGCATTTCAATCTCATTTATAAATTTATATTCTTGTGTGTATGCACCTTTGGCGAGTACTTTCAAGAGTGTACCTTCCTCAAGTCTAGTACTGGTCGTAAATACCACTTGTTTAGTCTCTCCTTTTTCAGTGACACCCTCCTCCTTATATTTATATCTTCCGTTATCATCTGCAGGTTCATTTTGAATCTCAATATAGACATATTCTTGTTCAAGCAATGGATTAAAACGATCGAATGGCTCGCGAAAGAAGAAATATAGGCTTCCAAAAACAACGACTACAACAATACAGGATATTAAGAACTTTTTCATAACTTTTCTTCCTTTCTATAGAGCATTTGTGACAATGCTTTTATAATATTGAATGGTAAACACGGCAAACATCAGATAGATGACAATATATGCTGCCATACTAATAATGATTGGGATGATCATGCTTGCAGCCATGAGAACAGAACCTACGTTAAGAGCAAAAGCAGCATGAATTAACCCAATTCCCAGAGGAATTAAATAAACAAAGAGCTGTTTACGAATGATCCCTTTCATAATATCATTTACTCGAAATCCTAGTTGCCTTAGGGTTCGATAATGGTTCTTTTCTTGTTCAGCCTCTGTCATTTGTTTAAAGTACAAAATACTTCCTGTTGAAAGGATAAATACAAAGCCTAAAATACCGGCGATGAAAATAAGTATACCAAAGGTTTGACGGGATCCCTCGTATGTGGAATAAAAGTCAGTGATATATAGGTCACTATCCACATTCCTTAGAAAGATGTTAGAAGCCATATCTGATTTCTCAGTATCTAGTAAGTGAAACACATCAAATATCAACAGTTCTTTGTGCTCGTCCTCTAGGATGCTTTCCCTCATTTTCTCGAAGGTTTCATTAGAAACAAGTAATTGTTCGCCATAGAATCTGTAATTCATCACATTTTCAAGCCTAAACTTGGAGACTGTTAGTGAATTTGCTTGATGTTTTGATGCAAACTGCACTTTTTTTGGAAATGAGGTATCCATTCCCTCTATAATGGCTCGTGTATTATAGTAGATTGCTTCACCATCTTGGGGAATCTGAACATCTAATCCAGCCTGGTCCATTTGCTCTGCTGAAAAAAGCATAAACCTTCTATGGCGATTATCTACACTTGAATCCTGCTCTACCCATGTGCCATTAAATCGCATGGCTTCTAGTTGATAATGTTCGAATCCAATTTGCTCCTCCTCTAACCTACTTGATATAATAGCGGCTTCCTCCTGCATATTTTCCACTGCAAAGTCAAAAGGCATAGCCAATCTCACATCTTTTTCCGTTGAATAGTATAAGGAATATGAAAGTGAAATCATCGTAATGGTTGCAGCAGACAATACAGTGATTAAGGTTAAGGAATTGGCGTGACCTTTCATTCTGTGCATTAATGGGGCAACCGACAGGCTATTATACAAGCCCAGATTCCCATTTTTCTTTTTTCGAAAAACATTTAATATCCAGCTTATTGTCGTATGGAAGACTAAATAGGTTCCCAGTATGGTACTAGCTAGGACTACTAACATAAGAAACATCAGCAAATCTGCATGCTCTACAATCAAGGTAGACACATAATAGCCAAACCCTATTAAACTTAATCCTGCTATCCCTAAAATGCTTGAAAGGATAGTTGGACGCTTGACAAAGTAATCATTTTGATTATTTGCTTTAAACAATTGTATTAGTGTTCTGCGATAAACCGTCAATATAATTTGTAATGATGTGACAGCAATTAAGCAAGTAAAAACTGCAATTGTTTGGATGACTGCTTGGCTGGATAAGGTTAAGCCAGCCATAGCTTCAAGACCTATCAGGTTCATAAAAAGTAAAAGAAAGAGTCGCGAGAGCAAAGCTCCAACGATCATTCCAATAAGTAAAGCTCCTAAACCAAGAATAGTGTGTTCCAAGATTAATACCCGAGCTACCCAAGCCTTAGACAAGCCAATTAACTGATACAATCCAATTTCTTGACTACGCCTTCTAATAAAGATGCTCGTAGCGTACATCGTAAAAACAATGGTAATGAAAATAAGTAATAATCCAGCCACTTGAAAGGCCGTAGAGAAGAGGGTACTATCATTGGCCATATTCATAATAGTTCGGTCATTCTGCAGGGTAGCAAAGATAAAATACAAACTTATACTGAAAATCATCGAGAAAAAATAGAGATAATACATTTTGATGTTCTTTCGCATGCTGCGAGTCACTAATTTCTTTATAGTCATTTCTAGCTACCCCCTCCAAGAACAGCTTGCATATCGAGAATATCCTTAAAGAAGTATTCTCTCGTTTTCTCTCCCTGATACAATTCAGAAAAAACTCTTCCATCCTTTAGAAAGATTACCCGATTACAATAGCTCGATGCCAACGGGTCATGAGTAACCATAACTATAGTGACTTGGCGTTTTTTATTAATCTCACATAACTTTTCTAATAAATTAGAAGCTGCTTTTGAGTCAAGGGCTCCAGTAGGTTCATCAGCAAAAACAATTGCAGGTGAGTGAATTAACGCTCGCGCTGCAGAAGTTCGTTGCTTTTCACCTCCTGAAATTTCGAAAGGGTATTTATTGGCCAACTGCTTGATTCCTAACATCCCCGAAATTGCATTAAACTCTTTTTCGGCCTCATCTTTACTTATTTTTGTTAGAGAAACAGGTAACAATATGTTTTCTTTTACCGTTAATGTATCAAGCAAATTGTAATCCTGAAAAATAAAGCCTAGATGCTTTCGCCTAATATTTGATAGTTGGGTATCTTTCATTTTTGAAATCTCTTGATCATTTATAAAAATATTTCCTCCTGTGGCACGATCAATTGTGGCTAAGGTGTTGAGTAGTGTTGTCTTACCAGAACCCGAAGGACCCATGACACCAACAAACTCACCTTCTATAACACGAAGATTTATTCCTTTTAAGACCTCTTGAGCATTTCCCTTTGTGCCATAAGATTTACGTACATCCTCAGCTAGTAAAACGGTCTGCAATGTATTTTGCTTTTTCATCATATCCACTCCAATAAAGTTATATGTATATTGTAGTATGTTTGTGGATCTATGTCGTAAGCTTTAGGTGATAAAACGAAAGCGAATGTGATATTTCTGTCACCTAATAAAATAAATAGTAGTTAGGTTTTCAATAACCTAACTACTTCAGTATGTCTGATTTATATGATCGCCTAATACGTTCAAATGGATTCTCACTAGTAAATATCATTGAAAAAGATGTGCCTTCACCAACAACTGAATCAACCTCAAGTTGAATATTCAACTTCTTGCTAACTTCCTTTGCAAGGTAAAGCCCCATTCCAGTAGATGAGCGTTGGATTCTTCCCTGTTCTCCAGTAAAGCCTTTATCAAATATACGCGGCAGGTCATGTGCTTGAATACCAGGCCCTTCATCTTTAATTTTTACCATAACGAGTTCATTTTCATAGAGGCCAATGTTAATGAATATATTTCCATCTATTGGACTGTACTTAATTGCATTGGTTAAAAGCTGTCTTATAACAAACCCACACCACTTGTTATCAGTATACGTATACCTTTTATCACCTAGTAAATCAATGGCTATATTTTTTTCCATACACCAGGTTGATAGCTCACGAATCTCTTGTCTTATCAGAGCGTTGACTTCTAGTTTTTGTGGCAATAGGTCTGCTTCTAGGGTATCTAATCGTGAAATATAAAGCTGTCTATCTAGTAATAAGTGTAACTTTAACCAATTTGAATCAAGTCTTTGAGCTAATTCATTGGAAGGATGGGCATCAATGGTAATCTTCATGGCTGTAAGGGGAGTTTTCATTTCATGAACCCATGATGAAAGATCGTTATGGTCCATTTGTTGAGAGTAGTGATCCTCGAGACGTTTGTTTTGCTCAAACTCATGGATTGTTTGTAAAAGTGTATATACAATACTGTCTGGAAAATGGACATGAGGAGGAGAAATACTTTCAAACCAATCATCGTCCAAATCTCTAAAAAGTCTAAGCAGAGATTTATAATAGGAGGTCTCTTTTTTGTATCTCCAAATAAAAAAAACAGCAAAAATTATTAGAAACAACCCATTTAAATAAATAAGTGAAGAGGGCTCCACATTAATCCCCCCATCAAATATAATTAAAACATTAGTAAGTATAAGAAACAGCATAATTAGAGCAATCCAACTTTTTTTATAAATAAGATAAGTGATAAACAATTTGCACCCTCCTAGAGTGTAACGGCCATATACCCTTGTCCCTTTTTTGTCACAATTCCTTCTTCTAAATTAAGTGCAGAAAGCTTTTGTCGTAGTCTTGTGATATTAGCTGTTAGGGTATTATCATTAATAAATTGATCATCGTCCCAGAGTATTTTCATCAATTCATGACGGGAGATAATGTTATTATTTGATTTGACTAACACCGAGAGAATTAAAAATTCATTTTTCGTAAGTTCGACAGTTTTATCACCCTTACGAATTCCTCCACTCCTTAAATCAATAATTGCTTCATTCCATTCAATTATATCGAAGGATGCTTCTTCATAGGTATAGGTTCGGCGAAGAAGCGCCTGTACTTTTGCCAGAAGAACATCCATATTAAATGGCTTCTGGATGTAATCATCTGCTCCTAAATTCATGGCCATGACCATATCCATGGCATGATCTCTTGAAGAAAGAAAAATAATAGGAACTTTAGACACTTTACGTATCTCTCTACACCAGTGAAAGCCATCAAACTTAGGAAGTTGTATATCAATAATGACTAGATGGGGCCTGTGCGCTACAAAGTCTTCCAGTACATTAGAAAAATCACTTGGAAAACTTACCTCATATGCCCATTGGCTTAACCCCTCATTTAAAGCTTCTAATAGAAGAGGATCATCTTCAATAATAAAGATGTTCATATTCATTTGGATATCTCCTTCCTATTCACAAAAGTACCTTATTTTCATATTGAAGACATTATAAATTATAAACTTCAATATTAGTGTACATGATATACAAAAACTATTTAAGTATAAAAAATGAATTATTGATAAAGCATTCATT
>DKGO01000086.1 GCA_002453315.1 Caryophanales bacterium UBA6768
TAACGTAAAAGTCCCGTCCAAATCGTTGTTAAATCAACATTTTGGACGGGATTGACTGTCAAATGTGAGGTATTATTGCAAAATTGCTAGCATAAGTCAAGATAAACTGTCTAGACTTTTTAGTAATTTAGAAAATTCAATGGGCGTGTCAGTCATGTAACATTGCCATTCATTTGTTTTTGGATGATGAAAACATAGCCGCTTGGCAAATAGTGCCTGATAGGAAATTAAATGTGACTTTTTCCTACAGTACAATGGGTCTCCTACAATCGGATGTTTAATGTATTTCATATGAACCCGTATTTGATGAGTTCGACCAGTTACTAATTCACATTGAACATGCGTCATATTTGAAAATCTTTGCAACACTTTATAATGAGTTTCGGCATCTTTCCCTCCATCAATAACTGTCATTTGTAATCGATTTTTAGGATCCCTGCCAATCGGAGCCTTAATTACTCCTTGATCATGTGTTAATTCGTGGAAAACGACAGCTTCATAGACTCTTTTAACTGTACGATTTTGAAATTGGTTTTTTAAGTGCTCATGAGCGTCATTATTCTTTGCAATAACGATAACTCCGCTCGTATCCTTATCCAACCTATGGACTATACCTGGTCGATCATCTCCACTTAATGTTGATAAATTTTTTGTATAAAACATTAATGCATTAACTAAAGTACCCGATTTTACCGTATTAGTTGGATGGACAAGCATTCCCTGGGGTTTGTTTAGGACAATGACAGAATCATCCTCATAAATAATTGATAATGGTAAATTTTCAGCTTCAATTTTTGCATTCTGATCAATTTGTTCCATTTCCCAAGTGATGTAATCATCCACTCGACATATATAATTCGCTTTTTTTATCTTCCCATTGACGAACACTCTTTTTTGTTTAATTAGGTTTTGAATTTGATGACGGGACATATTCTTTTGAAGATTCACTAATAATTTATCAAGTCTTTCACCTTTTTCACTTTCCGTTACGTGCCAAGTATTACTGTTCACGCGATTTCCTGTCCCTTCTGCTTTCTATCTTCAATTAGTGAAAAAATAATAAATAAACACACACCTACAACAAGGGCAGAATCAGCAACATTAAAAATCGGAAAATTATATCTAATAATTATAAAATCTAAGAAATCAACGACCTCTTTTCTAAAAAGTCGATCAATAAAATTACCTATTGCCCCTCCTAAAATGAGGCCCATCGCAACCAATAAAGCTAATTTACCTCGTAAATGTTTATGAACATAATAAATGATTCCGATAACGACTGCAACGGTAATTAAATAGAAGAAAACCATTTGATTTTGTAGTATTCCCCAAGCAGCCCCACTGTTTCGATGTGATGTAATCGAGAAAAAACCTTCGATGATTGGAATTTGTTCATGTAGCTCCATCTTTTGTATAACAATCCATTTCGTCCACTGATCTAATAATATTACACTTAATGCAATTAAATAATAGCGAATCATTTAACTACCCTCCACTAAAGCATGTTGACATCTAACCTATCAATAACAATATAGATTTCAGGAAATTTATTCAAGAAAAACGTTAAAAAAACGACTGACTTCTTTCTGTTGATCAAAAAGTCAGCCGTCTAATAAATAATTGTCAAATTTACTTTATTAAATGACTATAATGGGTCTCCACCACTTCTACACAACGTGTACACAGTTCCGGATGTTGTTCATGATCACCAACTGTTTCGGACATTGTCCAACAGCGGCTACATTTTTCACCAGGGTGTTTTTCAACAAACATCTTAATATATTGATAATCTTTAGCCTCTGGATGTGCCTCGTTCAACACTACTTCAGAAACAATTAAATATTGATGAAGATGGGCAATTGAGTTCAACACTTGTTTTGTCACGTCATCTTTTGCCTCAATTGTAACTTTTGCCTCAAGAGAATTACCGATTGTTTTATCATTTCTCGCTTCCTCTAGTCCTTTTAAAACATCACTACGCACATTCATAAAATGGTGCCATTTTTCTACTAACTCGTCTGGGAAATTTTCTATTTCTCTTGGTTCAGGAATATCCGTCAATTGAACATTGTCTGCCTCCGCACCATTAATATGCTCCCAAATCTCATCTGTTGTATGCGGGATAATTGGTGCTAATAATTTCACTAAAGTAGTTAACGTTTCATAGTACACTGTTTGAATGCTTCGGCGACGATGGTTATCAGCCGCCTCAATATATAAAATATCTTTAGCAAAATCTAAATAAAAAGCACTTAAATCAAGAGTCATAAAATGGTGAATATCATGGGTACCAGTAGCAAAATCATATTGTTCATAATTTTCTTTTACATGCTTAACCAATTTTTGAAGTCGGTATAACATATAACGATCAATTTCTTCTAAATCTGCCTCTTTTATCGCATCTTTCTTCGCATCAAAATCGCGTAAATTACCTAATAAAAAGCGAATAGTGTTACGAATTTTACGATAATTTTCAGATACTTGTTTTAAAATATCTTGGGAGATTCTCACATCTGCTTGATAATCAACTGATGCCACCCATAAACGTAAAATATCTGCCCCAAGTTGTTTTTGGATATTAGCAGGTGCAATAATATTTCCTAGGGATTTACTCATTTTTCGGCCTTCACCATCTAAGACAAAACCATGACTTAGGACACTTTTATATGGTGCTTTTCCTGTCACGGCTACAGATGTTGATAAAGAAGAATTAAACCAACCACGATATTGGTCACTTCCTTCTAAATAAATATCTGCTGGACGTCGATGACCTTCACGATGTAATAATACTGCTTCATGTGATGAACCAGAATCAAACCAAACATCCATAATATCTGTTTCTTTTGTAAATATTCCATTAGGGCTATGTTCAGAAGTAAACCCTTCCGGTAACAATTCCTTTGCTTCTTTTTCAAACCAAATATTAGATCCATGTTTGGCGAATAATTTCGACACATGGGCAACAGTTTCATCTGTTATAATTGGCTGACCATTTTCACCATAAAAGACTGGGATAGGAACCCCCCATGTTCTTTGACGGGAAATACACCAATCTTCACGATCACGTACCATGTTATAAATTCTTGTTTCTCCCCAATGTGGATACCATTGAACCTCTTTAATTTCATCTAAAATGTTTTTACGAAAATCTTTAATCGATGCAAACCATTGGGAGGTTGCCCGGAAAATCGTTGGCTTCTTCGTTCTCCAATCATGTGGATATGAGTGTGTAATAAATTTTAAGGAAATTAAAGCGCCTACTTCATCTAATTTTTCAGTCACCACTTTATTCGCATCATCATAAAATAAACCTGTAAATCCAGGAGCTTCATCTGTAAAAACCCCTTGTTCATCAACAGGACAAATTGCCTCGATATCATAGGACTGGGAAATATAAAAGTCATCTTCCCCGTGTCCTGGTGCAGTATGAACACAACCAGTTCCCGCTTCAGTTGTGACATGCGTTCCTAACATGACTAAAATGTCACGTTCATAAAAAGGATGTTTTGCCATAATTTTATCTGCTTGACGTCCCATAAATGTTTTAATAACATTGGCTTTATCCCATTTTAATTCTTCTTCTAAAGAATCAAGTAAATCATGGGCAACAACGTATTGTTTGTCACCAACTTCTACAACAACATACTCCAAATCAGGATGCAAACTAATTCCTAAGCTTGCTGGAATTGTCCAGGGCGTTGTTGTCCAAATAATAATTTCTGCCCCTTCAGGGATAATACCATTCCCATTGGTTACTTCATAACTAACATATATTGAAGGAGAACGTTTATCTTTATACTCTATTTCCGCCTCGGCTAAAGCTGATTCAGAAGATGGGGACCAATAAACTGGCTTTAAACCTTTGTAAATATAACCTTTTTTCGCCATTTCCCCGAAAACTTTAATTTGGGCAGCTTCATAGCCCTTTTTAAGGGTAATGTATGGGTCTTCCCAATCACCACGTATGCCTAGTTGTTTAAATTGTGTTCGCTGATTATCAATTTGTTCCATTGCATAATCTGCACACATTTGTCTAAATTCAGCAATGCTCATCTTTTTCCGGTCAATTTTTTTCTGTTTAGTTAGCGCAGTTTCAATTGGTAACCCGTGTGTATCCCAGCCCGGAACGTAAGGGGCATGGTAACCATTCATTGATTTATAACGGACGATAAAATCCTTTAAAATTTTATTTAATGCATGTCCAATGTGTAAATCACCATTCGCATATGGTGGTCCATCATGTAAAACAAACAATGGACGCCCTTCAGTTCTTGCTTGGACTTGCTTATAAATTTGTTCTTGATCCCATGCTTCACGGCGCACAGGTTCTTTATTTGGTAAATTTCCTCGCATAGGAAATTCTGTTTTTGGCATTAATAATGTTTCCTTATAATCCATCAATATCATTTTCCTCCTTTTAACACTAAAAAAGTATAAAAAAATCCTCACATCCCTGAAAGGGACGAGGAAACCCGCGGTACCACCCTTTTAAAATTAAACGCTGAAGAATAAATTCACTCAACATTCGTAACGGGAATGAACCGTCATATCTTACTCACCTTTCAGATAGATACTCCAGAACGATATTCTAAAAGTGACCTGCATTAGGCTTTCACCAACCCCTAATTCGCTATGCCAGCTCAACCTTTATACTTATTCTTTCATCATAGTTTTACCATATTAAAAATAACAATATAAGTCCGGTAATTTTATCATTTATTGATAAAATATTGTTTAAATTATAAAAATAAATCTAGTCATTTCCCTCTTCATTATCCATTGCAAACTGATCCCAGTCATCATTATCGATCATATCCAACTGTGCTTCTATCAACATTTTCAATCTCGTTCGGAAAACCTTTGCCTGTCGCTTAATGTTTTCAATTTCCATGACTTTTTTTCTAGACTCTTCCAATGCTTCATTAATAATCCGATCAGCATTTTTTTCAGCTTCCTTGATAATTAATTTAGATTCTTTTGCAGCAGTTGATTTCCATTCCTCGGCAGTTTCTTGGGCCATTAAGATTGATTGGTTTAATGATCCTTCAATACTTGAATAATGTTCAAGTTGTTCCTGAAGTTCCTTTACCTTTTGTTCAGATTCCTTTTTTTCCCTGAGGACTATTTCATAATCTTTTATAATTTGATCTAAAAAATCATTCACTTCATCTTCATTATAACCAAAAAACCCTTTGGAAAACTCTTTATTATGAATATCTAATGGTGATAGGGCCAATCGAACACACCTCCTCATTCCATCTAGCTTATTAGTATCATGGTTACACGTCTTCTTTTATTATATACATTATCATATACTTTTCGACAATATTTTTCCACAATTATCTAGCTTTTAATCTTTTAACAGTAATATGCAACTTGTTTTTTCTAGTTGTCCCATTTATTTTTACTATTTTACTTCTTCCCATACCTCTTACGGAAAGTAAGTCGTGTTCTATTACTTGCATCGATGGATCATCAACATCCGAAAAATTAACCTTCACTTTATTGGCTTTAATTAATTCAGAAGCTAGTCGCCTCGATGTACGGTATATTTCCTTAACTAATAAGTCCAACCTCAACGACGTCACGACATATGTTGACTGTTCCCATATATCTTTGCTTTTCAATGGACTAGTTAAAGATTTTTCTTGTAAGGAAATTGACGCCTGATTAATTTTTGTCATGTACATTTGGATAAACGGGGCAATTTCCTTCGTAACAAAAAAATGAAATTGACCGTCATCTACAAATATATCACCAATTACCCTTCGATCAATTCCCTGGGACATTAATGTGCCTAATATATCACGATGTGTTAAATTGACAAACTTACTTGGGTAAGTTGCCCCAAGTAATTTTAACTGAAAAAAATCAATTGAAATTTCCTCATAAAAAGGGGCAATGACAGCGCGTTTCCGTTCGGATTCCTCTATTCCCCCATAAAATAAAACTTGAATATCCTCATTTTTTTCACCGATAATCATTTGCAAAATTTGCTGTTCACGGGGATCCAAAAATTCAGTGACATAGAAAATAAATTTTTCCTCAACTTGTTGTTTCCACGAGAGTGCTTGATCAACAAAAGGATGTTCATGTTTACGATAATGTTGGTAAATACTCAATAATTTTTACCATCCTAACATTTGAAATAACATATGTAAACCTAGTCTAGCAAAGTGCAAAACAAAAATAGCGATAATCGGCGAAATATCAATCATCCCAATCGGTGGGATAATTTTACGAAATTGCTCTAAATATGGTTCACTTAATCTTCCTAAAAAAACGCCAAATTGAGACTCTCTTGCCCCTGGAAACCATGACATTAATATATAAACAATTAATACATAACTATATAAAACCATTGCTTGCGACAACACATATTCTAATAAACCCATGTAACATTACCATCCCTTTTCTAATCCATCCTCATCATATACATTGTTGGAAATTGCCCCAGAAACATCAACATTTTCTGGTGTACATAAAAACGTTGCTAACCCTAACTTTTGAATATCACCATTGACAGCATATACGGTTCCACTTAAAAAGTCGACAATTCTTTTTGCTTGATAAGAATCAACCCGCTGTAAATTAATGACGATTGAACGCTTGTTCAATATATTGTCAGCAATTTCCTGTACTTCATCATACGATTGTGGTTCACATAATACTACTTTTGAATTCGTTTGTTGAATTGAAGATAGACTGACGACATTTTTATTTTTTTTCCTTTCTACCATTGGAGCTGGTTCCTCCTCTTCAACTGTGACTTCCGTGTACTCATACTGGTCGTCCAAGTTGAAAAAATTCTTAAACTTATCACCCAAACTCATATCAATCTCCCCTAACTTTTAATAATTTATTCAAACAGTTTTGACCCAATTCGAATATGTGTTGCCCCTTCTTCAATGGCTATATGATAATCATTACTCATCCCCATCGACAAAAATGTACATGGCGCATGGGGAAATTGTTTCCTTGTTATTTCATCCCTTAACTTTACGAGTTCTCGAAAAACAGACCTTAATCGCTCTTCATCTTCAATATGAGGGGCCATTGTCATCAACCCGACAATTTTTACCTTTTCATATTGTTGAACATCTTCAATAAATGGTACCACGTCTTCGGATGATAAACCATGTTTTGATTCTTCTCCACTTACATTCACCTGGATAAAACAATCGATAATTCTATCTGAGCGACTATTTATTTGTTTGGCAATAGATAGTCGATCAAGTGAATGAATCATTTTTACTTTGGCAATAATATCCTTCACTTTGCGTGATTGCAATGTACCGATGAAATGCCAGTTTGCCTTTTGCTGAATTTCGGCATGTTTCCGTAGCATTTCTTCTGTACGATTTTCTCCAATATCTAATATACCTGCAGCAAGCAATTGTTCTGTTTGTTCTATTGTAACATATTTTGTAACACCGATAATTGTTATATCATTCATTTGTCGATTAACTTTTTTACAGGCCCTTTCCATGTTTTTTTTAATGTTTGCAATGTTGCTTGATATTGTCATTCTGTCATTTCTCTCCTAAAAAAATTTTATCAATTGATTAAATGTTTACTATGATGTTTCTTTCTCTTTATTCTATCATATTTTTCAAATTCTTCATGCTTTTCATGGCGTATTTTGATGATTTGGTAGCTTTTTTTGTAATTCATTCCATTCATTAATTAAAATAACGTCCTCACCAATAATGATTATTTGTTGCCAACTAATCATTTTTTGTTTACTTTTGTTAAATAAATTTACATTTTGTTGTCGCTCTATTAAAATAAGCGCGGTAATTTCCCCCAATTGTTCATCGATTTCCAAGTCATCAATAAACCCTAATTTTTTACCAGAACTTATCATGATTACCTCTTTATTTTGTAACTCCGATAATGTTATCATCTGATCAGCTCCTTATTATTCATATGTATGTATAAAATTGGGAAAGTTTTCATCATAAAACTATTTATATTATTTTGATCACAAAAAAACAGTTAGTCTCCTAACTGTTTCTAAAATGTATGTCAATTTTTAAGCAAACATGTCATTATTCATTTGTTCGATTGCAGCCTTTTCTAACCTCGATACTTGTGCTTGTGATATACCAATTTCCTCTGCTACTTCCATTTGTGTTTTTCCTTGAAAGAAGCGTTTATTTAAAATTAATTTTTCACGATCGTTTAATTGATATAATCCTTCTTTTAATGCCAAGAAATCATCCCATCCAACACTTGTTTCCTTATCATCACCTATTTGGTCCATCACATAAATAGGGTCACCACCATCATTATAAACTGGTTCAAATAAGGAAACTGGATCTTGAATCGCATCGATAGCAAACACAACATCTTCCTGAGGAATTCCCATTTCCTCGGCAATTTCTAAAGGTGTCGGTTCTTTTTGTGTTTTATTAATAAGTCGTTCACGAACTTGTAAAGCCTTATAGGCAGTATCTCTTAATGAACGGGAAACTCTTATAGGATTGTTATCCCGAAGGTAACGCTTAATTTCCCCGATAATCATCGGAACTGCATACGTTGAAAATCGCACTTGATGTTTTAAGTCAAAATTGTCAATTGATTTCATCAGTCCAATACAACCAACTTGAAACAAATCATCAACATTTTCACCACGATTATTAAACCGTTTAATCACGCTTAGAACTAATCTTAAATTACCATTAATCAACGTATCCCTTGCAGCGTTGACATCTTCATTTCTCTCTATTTGTTTGAATAATAGTTGCATCTCCTCATTTTTTAATACTGGAAGTTTTGATGTATCGACTCCACATATTTCTACCTTATGTTTAAGCACTTTCTATTACCTCCCATTATGTCATACTGCTCAAAGTAAGTTTTTCCTGAAGGGAGGTAATTTATTCATTGCAAAACATTCTAATACTTAAAATATTTTAATTATTGGTGTCGAATATGCATGTTCAAAGCCTTAACGTATTAAGTCATTTTTTTAAATTCATTTTGTAACCTTTTAATTATTTTTTTCTCCAATCGAGAAATATAAGATTGTGATATTCCTAACATATCTGCCACATCTTTCTGTGTTTTTTCCTCTTTATTCACTAATCCAAACCGCATTTCCATAATTTGTTTTTCGCGATCATTTAATGTTGATAATGCATTAATTAATAACTGTTTATCCACTTTAGTTTCCAAGCTCTTAGAAATAATGTCTACCTCTGTACCTAATACATCCGATAACAATAACTCATTTCCATCCCAATCAACATTAAGGGGCTCATCAAATGATACTTCAGATTTTAATCGATTGTTTTTTCTTAAATACATTAAAATTTCATTTTCAATACAACGTGAAGCATATGTCGCTAATTTAATATTTTTATCGGTTTTAAAAGTATTCACCGCTTTAATAAGTCCAATAGAGCCAATACTAATTAAGTCTTCAATATGGACACCTGTATTTTCAAATTTTCTAGCGATATAGACAACTAAACGTAAATTATGTTCAATTAATAATGCTCGCGCCTCTTTGTCCCCACCAGATAACTGATGTAATAGTTGTTTTTCTTCATCTTTTTCTAGTGGTGGAGGTAATACCGTTTTACCTCCAATGTAGTAAATATCATCCCTTCTGAATAATAAAATATTAATCATTTTATTAAGCCATAAACGTAATTTCCAAATGACATTTCACCCTTTCATTTCTTTTATGCTGATTTATTGATTGATGTATGTACCATTTCGGGATGTATTAAACATTCATAGCGTTGATCTGCCTTTAAATATGTCCAATTAATACCAATTAAAACTCTTTTTATATTTAATTGTTTACCTTGGTAATAAATTGACATCGCTTGCGGTTTTAACGTGTATATCACTTGACTTTTTCCATCAACGGTATGAAATGGGATAACATAAAGGGAAGCTCTTACATTATTTGGGAGTAGGTCTAAATTGTTTTTGGTTAAGGCTGTTTTTATTTGTGTCCAATCTTTATTTGAAAAAAACTTTTTAATAAATGCTTCATCACAAACAGCGACCGGTCTTCCCGAAATAGGATCCATTAATTGATTACCACTATCAATAAAGCCATTTGTTTCATGTCCTTGTCCATTAAAATTGACTTTCACACGATAAATCCGGTCATAATCTAGTTGATCCCTGGCAAATTTTTTCATTAAATAACGGATAAAAAACAACATGAAAGGAGCCCCAATTACAACAAATAATCCATTCACTTTTTCATTATAAATATTCACCGAAGCGATTCCGTTTACATAATGTTGTGTAAAATATCCAACAAAATATAAAGCAAGTAATCCACCACCAATAATGAATGTTGCAAAGTAAAATGTAAAAACAATTTTTCCGATTGAACGAATATGGCGAATCCCAAAGGTACTCAATATCGTTACAATGGATAAAATGAATATACTGATCCATGATGAAAAAAATGAATGAGGATAAAATAATGTTAAAGGAATAATACTTGAGGCAACTAAACTACCTATTAAAATCCGATACCACTTTGTATTTAATCTAACTAATTGATCTGTGAGCTGAAGGATAATCCAGTGGCAATATGTACTGATGGCTAGTACAATGTCTAGGTAAATAATCACGAAAATCATTCCAATCATTTCTTCATAAGAGGATTACTATTAACATTAGTATATGTAATGAACCATCCAAAACATGTCATTTCTTGTACTTAAAAAAGTTAATTTTATTACAATTTATGACGATTTAAAAGATAGTTAGCAGTTATTTATTAAAAAGTAGGCTCTGTTAAATCTTGTTGTTGATAAAAAGGTACTCGCGTTCACCACAGGCACAAGCGCGACATCTGTTCAAATGTCACTTCGTTCATTTTCACAGTGTCTTCTTTGCACCACAGGCACAAGCGCGACATCTGTTCAAATGTCACTTCGTTCATTTTCACAGTGTCTTCTTTGCCGTTGTTTGGCTTCAGCTAACTTGGTAAAGTAGTACTTTACCAAGTGGATCTTCAGCTCAAGCTTTCCCACAGGAGTCTCGTACTTTTTATCAATTATATTCAATTTTCAACAGTGAACTTTAACAGAGCCAAAAAGTATAAAATTTATTTGTACGAGAAATAGCAATGCATTCCCTTCATAAGTCAGAAATGTTCACAGTAAATTCGGCATTGGCATGTGACACTTCCAAATACAAATATAATTTTTAGACATTAAATAAGTGGACATCGAAAATGAGGAAACAGTTTTTAAAGAAATAATCTGAAGTAATTAAAATGACATTGATAAAATTAACGGGGCTTTATTTGACACATAGTCTTTTTATTTCGGATACAATACTCAAATTTAATCATATAAATAACCCAAAACAAAAAACACCGACCAATTATTTAATAATTGAACGATGTTTCATCTATAAGTTATCAAACTATCATTTACCCAAGGAGAGTTGACTGACCATAACAGATTTAAGTAATGTAAAAACAACATTAAAGCTAGATACGAATTTAAATTGACGTCTTAACTTACTTTCGATTACGATTTCTTAAAAAAGTTGGAATATCTAATGTATCATCACTATGTTCAAACCCTGCTGCCGTTTCTTCATGTGCCTCGTTACTTTTTTGCTCATGACTTTTTTGACTATGAACAGGCTTTTGATAGGATATCGGTTGACGTGAATTCATTTTTCTAGGCTTTTTATCCTCAGCAAAACCTGTTGCAATAACAGTTACGACTACTTCTTCATTTAGTTGTTCATTGATAACATTTCCGAAGATGACGTTCACGTTTTCATCCGCTGCTTCTGTCACCAAATCGGCTGCTTCTTGGACCTCATATAAACTTAAATCTGGTCCACCAGATATATTCATTAATATACCTTGTGCCCCATCGATTGAAATTTCCAACAATGGAGAAGAAATAGCTTTTTTAGCTGCATCAATCGCACGGTTTTCACCAGTTGCAACACCTATGCCCATTAAAGCTGAACCTTTGTCATACATTATCGTTTTCACATCGGCAAAGTCAACATTAATAAGTCCAGGCTTAGAAATTAAATCAGAAATTCCTTGTACACCTTGACGGAGAACGTTATCAGCCTCTCTGAAGGCCTCAAGCATCGGTGTATTTTTATCAACAATTTCTAGTAAACGATCATTAGGGATAACGATTAATGTATCGACACATGCCTTCAACTCTGCAATTCCTTGATTTGCTTGTGTTTTTCTCCTAACTCCTTCAAATGAAAATGGTCGTGTTACTACTCCGACAGTTAATGCCCCTACTTCTTTTGCAATTTGTGCTATTACTGGAGCAGCCCCTGTTCCTGTTCCGCCACCTTTACCGGCAGTGACAAATACCATGTCAGCACCTTGAAGTACATCTTCAATTTGTTCCTTACTTTCTTCTGCAGCCCTTTTCCCTATTTCTGGATTAGCTCCTGCACCTAAACCACGGGTTAATTTTTCTCCGATTTGTAATTTTATTTCTGCTTTAGATAAATTTAATGCTTGGGCATCTGTATTAACAGCAATAAATTCCACACCTTCTACACCATAATCAATCATTCGATTAACAGCATTATTTCCACCGCCGCCTACCCCAATTACTTTAATCGTTGCAAGGTTGTCCATATTCGTATCTAATTCTAGCATGGTTAGTCCTCCTAAAGTTAAATTACATTACTTTACTTAAAATTTATAAACTAATTTAAACAAACAACATTTATCCTTCATTCAAAAAAGTACTTGAAGAAATTGCCAAACTTTGATTCGCCATCTTTTTCACCTTTTGATTTACGTGGTTTCTTTACTTTAACTTTTTCGGTTGTAGCCCCTACTAAGGAAGGTCCTAAATCTTTTCCTTGAATTTTTGCATTCCGATAAGCGAATTGAATTGTGCCAACCCCTGCTGTAAATTGTGGTTCTCTCACACCAATATAATTCG
>DKGO01000180.1 GCA_002453315.1 Caryophanales bacterium UBA6768
AGTAACGAGTAAATCGACAGAATGGGAAGAAGGTCAACAGAGAACTAGTGCTTACATTTATGCTGATCGCGATCAACATGATGATTTGCCACGCAGGACACCAGGGGCACACCCGTTACATGATGAATAGCAATATTGTCGATATAAAATATCTATGAAAAATTCTCACCCCACCATGCCTCTTCACAATGCGAACTATGGTGGGGCATTTATTTATGAGGAACCTATTCTAATCTGATTTTTTAAAAGGGATTCATATAATCATTTGAAGTTTAGGAACGACTAGCTCCTTTGTAATATGTAAAAAATGAATGAAAGGGAATCCCTCTTACATTAAGAGGTAAGGAAAGTGTGAAAAGGAAGGTAGCTCAAATAAGGAAGGGCTAAACTTACACTTAGGAAAAAAATATTTGTATAAAACATAATTGTGAATTCAGAATATAGTATGGAAATGCGTTTTTTTACAAATATATTCTTCTACTAAAAAGATCATTTGATTAATAAGGAATGTATCTTATTTAATGCAATATGATTTAATTCCCTTTTTTATTATCTATAAGAACTAATTCCGCTAGACCAAATATGGCTGTAATTACAAAACACAAAAGTATAATAGTAAAATTACTTTCCGTTCCCCCAAGTTGAATATTAGATATAAAAAATACGAATCCGGATAATAAGATTCCTACCCCAAAATAAGTTGATAAACTTGTTTTTTCCTTTTCTTTTATATCTAATAGCCCAAACAAGCCAACGACAACCCAAGATAATATTGCATTTATCAAACTATTGTATGAAATATTACTATTAGGTGTTGAATATTGAATAAAATGGTTAGACATGAAGTATGCAGGGATAGAAATTACCACTCCTATAAGATACTTCATAAACGTTGTCAATTTTTTCACCCCATATATTTTGGAAAATGAGAATTACTTACTTCACATTACTGTACTTTTAATGTAAGAAAAAGTTTGTTTTTCCACACGAAAATCTGAATACTCCAAAAATCAAAGTGAATTTATGATTTTATAACGATTGCGTTGACACTTACCTCTTCATGTATTTTAATTAGGTAGGCCGTTGTTGTTAATCAACCTTTCGAATGACAAAATATGCACAACCAAAATTACAATATTCGTACAAATAATCTTCCAGTAAATCAATCGACGACTCATAGGCATCTTTACTTCGATTAACCGATTGATAAAAGCCTTTTAATCGTAATTGGCTATGACCCCAATCCCCGACAATATAATCATATTTTTTCAAAATATCTGAATAACGATTTTCAAATTCTTCCGATTGAAAGGCATCTTTTTTATTTTCAATTAATTCATATTTTACCCCATTGAACTCAATCATTTAGACCTCTCCATTTAAAATGATATTTATCAAGCATATAAACGTTATTTTTTCCCAAGTGTGTAAGCGGTATCTATTTAAACAATTGTTGATTAATCATCTTTATAACAACGTATGTATGATTAAAGTAAAATCATGCACAATATATTATATGCTTTCTATCAGAAACTGTAAAGGATGAACAATCATTGCAAAAAAAATCACTTTTCACCAGTGTCATATGTCTATTTTTATTCTATACGTTTTATCCGAATGAAATATTAGCAGATCAAACTATATACGACAAACGAATATCCCTATACAAAAAAACAGAAGCCATTTCCCAAGTACCATGGTACTACATTGCTGCTTTTGACCAATATGAACGAAACAAACAAACTAACAATGATGAGGTAATCTCAGGTAGATTTGAAAATGAACTTTGGTATGGACCAGGAAATGTCAGCTTTAGTACACATACTAACATGATACAATTATTTGGTGGGATTGGCAAAGATGGGGATGGAGATCAGCACGCAAATCCGGAGAATCCAGAAGATATGCTTTATACAATAGCTTCATTATTACAAAGGAACGGAATTACGAAGGACGATATTAAAATTAGTCTGTGGCAATATTATCAACGTGACCTATCAGTGAAATCCATTATGAGTACTGCAAAGGTATATCAACATTTCAATTCAATTAATTTAACTGATCGCTCCTTCCCTGTATCCCGTAAACACCGGTATAGCTACAATAACACTTGGGGAAATCGGCGGGGGTTTGGGGGAAATAGAATTCATGAGGGGACCGATATTTTCGCTAGTTATGGGACACCAGTGATATCGACAACATATGGTGTTGTTGAATTAAAGGGATGGAATTTATATGGAGGATGGCGCATTGGCATCCGGGATATTCATAACATTTACCATTATTATGCACATTTAAATAATTATGATAAAAACATCGAAGTTGGCCAGGTAGTTAAACCGGGGGATGTTTTAGGTTATGTTGGCTCAAGTGGCTACGGTCCGGAAGGAACCTCTGGTAAATTTCCACCTCATTTACATTATGGGATGTATAAAGATAACGGAAAAAATGAATGGTCATTTGATCCCTATCCATATTTAAAAAAGTGGGAACGTTTGAAATGAACTAGTTCGCAGTTATTCTATCATGTTTCTGAAATTTCGCTTAGAACCTTCATTTCATAGTCCCTACCAATGTCGTCAATGCTGAGTTGACAATAAAAATCTCAGACGATAAAAACCGTCTGAGATTTTACATTCATTATTTCTATTTGTTTGCTTTAGCCTTATTAACGGCATTAACGATGCTTGCTACAAGGCCTCCCCAAATAATGACAATACCTATTACCATCATAATAATAGCACTAGCGCTCATCGTATTCACCCTCTTCTGGTTTAGTCTTCCACTTCAGAAGCGCAAGAAGTATACCAATAACGATAGCCCCTACAGCTACACTCCATCCACTTAATAATATGAATGAATCTGGATATCCTTCATAGTTACCAGTATCTGTATCAAATAACTTAAAGACGTTAATTCTTAGTAGGTCAATGAACATGTATCCCAAAACGATTGGTGTAATAACTCCTAAACTAATTTTCCACCAAGCACCTAATTTAATATCAGAAATTTCATCGGCATGCTTTTGGAATACTCCTAGTTTACGGAGAACCCACGCAATTAAGACAACCTCTACTAACCCTAAGAATGCCACACCAAATTGGTTAATGAAGTAGTCTGCTGCATCTAAGAAATTTAGTCCTCCACGTGTAGCAAATAAAAATGCAACAATAGCAGAGAAACCACCACCAAATAAAACAGCTTTTTGACGTGAGATACCAAATTTATCAGATATACCTGACACATATGTCTCAACAATTGACATTAAGGATGTTAATCCCGCTAACACGAGTGATAAGAAAAATAGCAAACCGAAAAACTCATTAAAGGCAGGGAATTCGTTAATGATTGCAGGAAATACCATGAAGGCTAAACCTACTCCACCTGCAACAACCTCACTGACTCCGACTCCTTGAGTTTGTGCCATGAATCCTAAAACAGAGAATACCCCGATACCAGCTAGTAATTCAAACCCTGAGTTACTAAACCCTGTAATAAAGGCGTTGTTCGTTATGTCTGATTTTTTCGGTAAATAACTCGAGTACGTAATCATAATAGCAAATGCAATCGACAAACTAAAGAAAATCTGGCCATATGCTGCAACCCAAACACTTGGATTTAGAATTTCACCGAAATCAGGTTTGAAAAATGCATCTAGTCCTTCTAAAGCACCTGGTAAAGTAATTGCACGAATAACAATGATTAAAAACACAACAACTAATGAAGGAATCATTATTCTATTAGCAACTTCTAAACCTTTTCTAACCCCAGCAAATAGAATACCTAAAACAATTAACCAGACGAACAGAAGTGGAATCGCAACCCCTGGAACTAGACCACCAATCACACCTGGATCTGCTACTTGTAAATAATCAGCTACTAAAAATGTTGTTGGGTCATCACCCCAAGCTAAATTTAAAGAAAAATATGAATACGAAATTGCCCAAGCTATAATAACTGAATAATAAGTAGCAATGACGAAGGCAACCATGACTGCCCACCAACCAATACCTTCCACCTTTTTATTCATTCGGCGGTATGTAAGTGGTGCTGAGCCACGATATTTATGACCCATCGTGAACTCTAAAATCAAAATTGGTATACCTGCGGTGAGCAAGGCGAATAAATAAGGAATAAAGAAAGCGCCTCCACCATTTTCATACGCAACAGCCGGGAACCTCCAAATATTCCCTAGACCAACTGCTGATCCAATAGCTGCTAACACAAAACCTGCTCTTGTCCCCCATTGAGAACGTTGATCCATACATGATCCTCCTTTAATTTGGTAATGAACAATAGTCAAAAAATTTACTTTGTTCATAACCTTTATATTTTAAACAATTATAGCAATAGTTCACAATTCTGTCAAAGTAATTAATACCATATTATTCTAATTTTGACAAACTAATAAGTGAAAATAACGATTCTCTTAAAATTTACTCTTGTTTATTTTTAGGAAAAGTGACTGCTGGGCCTCCAAAGCTACCTTGACTATAAAAATCAGGAACATCCCCCATAATCACCCGTGAATCAATAAAAACATTCGTCTCAACTTCGGCAGTCTCCGTTGTGAACGGTACGACGATACGGATATTGACACTTACCGGAATATAAATCTCAAATAGTGCTGCATTGACTCCAAATTCTTTTAATTCATGGACTACATCAGACCTTAAACTACCAACAATTTCGAAATGAACTGGAATTTTAGGTCCTAAATTTGCTAATACCGTATTCCCCGTAACTTGCCCTAACGGAATTTCTACCACCGTAGGATCCTTTGAAGCCAGGTCACCTACAGAATTACCAAACTCAATTGGTTGTAAATTAGGATCGTCAATATCGATTTGCTCCCCTTTATTCATTCCATATAAAAAGTATTCTGCCCGATCGGTTGCTGTCCTTAATGCTCGATTCACTGCCTCTGAATTCCAACCTAAGGTGGCTACATTTCCGTTATTATCCAGTTGAATATCGACCAGATCATCGAAGTTTATTTGTTCTGTCGATTTAACCGCTGAATTGATTGTACGGGTTGCAAACTCTATTGTTTTTTCATTGGCTATATCCATCAATGTTGGTTTTAAACGACGGTCTATATACCAAAAACTAAACATCAAAATAAAGAGAAAAATAATGGTCGTCCATAAAAGCAAAGTCTTCGATCGAGGCGGTGTTCTCTTTGGACGCTTAAACTGGCAATTATATTTTTTACGCAAGACAAAAACCCCCTCAAATAAGTATATGTTTCAAAAATGAGAGGTAAGACCATTTTATTTAAGTTGATAAAATATTGGATAAAAATCAAGGAAACCAAATGAATCATGCAATAAGTAATAATGCTTCTTTACCTAGCATGCCATTTTTCCATCCATAAAGTTGATTTGCTATTTCAGTGACATTTGTTATTGGTTGATTTAGTAAATCGTCCATCATATTTGCATACATAACATTGGCGGCAATAACATAGTGATACCCTGTAAAATCATGATTTAATGACATGTTAATTGATGCCCCGATAATATAGCCTATTTCATTACTAATCATGTATACATTCGTATTTGGAAGCTCCACCTGTATTGCTGTAAAGATAACACCTTCTAACTCCATTGGGGTAATCGTAATCACAACATCACTCCTTGAACATACCACTACATCATATGCTCATGAAAAAAGGATGACACTAATTATTTCCCCATTCATCATAGTCAACCAGTGTTAAAACAAGTAAGTACCTTATAAATTCGGGTAAAAACAATGTTTGTTGCTTAGATTTTGCCACCTCCGGTAATAGCCTTCCGAAAGTAAATAAGTCGCCTGTCGCTACTGAAAAAGATCGATCATCATCTATTGGTTTTCCCGAAAATAATATTTCTTTCACATATTGATGCCCATTATCATGAAAATCAGTTTTAATTTCTAATCCTGAAAAAATCATTTTCCCTAGGACCTCACCACGAAACCCAAACCCTTTCAGCTTAATTTCCATAAATTGCTTCGTCAAAGTTACCCTGACAATTTCTGATAATTCAGCCCCTTTTAAATGTACAACACATGGATTAATTGGATGGGGACATATCCGGTGAATATCTCTATAAGTTATTTTTCCAATAGGTAGTTCATCTAAAATTAATCCAGCATTCAACATGGCTACATCAGATTTTGTCCAATCACGTAATTTTTCCGTAAAATGATACATTAATTTAGACTTTTGAAACCAGGGTGCTTTTAAAGGTTCATTAATGTGGACAATTTCTTTATCTAAAATAACACTTGCTTCCAATTCTAACTCTTGTAAACGCTGTTCCGTCATAAAGTCACGAGGTAAATCTGTAATATTCGAAACATAAGCAGTCTTATTCACCAATTTTTTTGCTGAATGGTCCCATGTTAAGGCAACCTCACCTACATACGTACAATGTTTTCCCGCTGCTGTAATCAATGTATTTCCCACCATTTCTCCTGATCGTAATAAATGATGGGTATGCCCACCGATAATCACATCAATTTCCGGAAAATATTGAGCTATTTTTTGATCTTCATAAATCCCTAAGTGGGATAATAAAATAATCATGTCTACATGTTTTTCTAGTTTGGACAACTCATTTCGAATTGTTTCAAATGGGGCATCAATATGCCAATTAAGCAAATTGTAATAGGGATTAAATGGCGCTGTTAAGCCTATCATCCCAATTGAAACGCCACTATCGGTTTTCAATACTGTAGATGTTTTTAACCAAGAAGGTGCATTTTTTTTTAACGACCGAAGGTTGGAACATACGACGGAAAAACTAGCATCATCATATAAATGGTAAAGTTGTTTATTGGAAAGAGTAATTCCTTCATTATTACCGATCGTGATGACATCATAATTTAAATCATTCATTAAATTAACATTTACCTTACCCATACTTGCCTCTGTAATCGGATGTACCCTATCGATGTGATCACCTATATCAAATAAAAATGAAGAAATACTTTTACTTTTTTGTTCCTCGCGTTTATTTTTTATAAATGAAGCTACACGTGACCAATGATTAAAATAACTATGTAAATCACCTGTAAAATAAAAGTAAATATTTTCTAACATTAAATTAGCCCCTTAAAAAATCACATCTATAATTAGGTGAATGCCGGTAATCGCAATGATAACCCTTAATATCCATTCTAATGTTTTTCCTCTAAGTAAATTATTAGTTTTCGCTCCGACTGTTCCACCTATGTAAGAACCAATAATGAAAAACGCAACATATTGCCAAACGATATGCCCTAATATGATATGTGTTGTCGTACTAATAATACTAATAAATAAAATCATAAACATTGAAGTAGCAATGGCAATTTGAACTGGGATTCCAAAAAACAAAATAAGTGCTGGAACACTGATTGTCCCACCACCAATGCCGAATAATCCAGAGAGAACTCCTACGATAAAGGAAAGTATAAATGCTGGGGTCATTGGCACATTATAACGATAAACTTCTTTTTCGAGAACGAATACCCTCGTATGTTTAGTTAATCTTAATGGCTTATTTTGAAACAACCGTTCCCGATCAATAAATAACATAATTAAAATTAAAAGCATCAAGATACCAAAATAAAGCGAAAATTTATCCGCATCAACTAGTGAATTCAACCATGCTCCAACGACACTTCCAGGAACACTCCCAGTTAAAAATAATACCCCAGTTTTCACATCGATTCGTTTTAACTTTAAATAAGCGACTGTAGAGGATAACCCTGTAAAAACCATCGTTATTAACGAGATTCCAACGATAGTTTGTGGATCTGCCCAGCTAAATGTATCTGTATATTGAAATAATAACAACATTGCAGGAACAAAAATGATGCCCCCACCGAGGCCGACTAAGCTACCCACAAAGGCGGATAAAAATCCAATGACTAATGAAATAATAATTATTATCAATAAAATCACGATTCCTTCTTATTTCCAATATTAACATATTACCACTTAAAACAATCGTTTTCGAGAAATTAAATTATCATAAAATTCTTACACTAGATTTTACTGCACCTTTATTCCAATTCCCGAAGCAAAAGTTATCTAGCATTGGATTTTACTACTCCTTCATCCTAAATACCGACGCTAGACTGCTCTCACGTTGGAAATTCATCGCCATCTTTATCAAAACCCGACGCAAGATGCTCTCACGTTGGAATTTCATCGTCATCTTCATCAAAACCCGACGCAAGACTGCTCTCACGTTGGAATTTCATCGTCATCTTTATCAAAACCCGACGCAAGATGCTCTCACGTTGGAATTTCATCGTCATCTTCATCAAAACCCGACGCAAGGGGCTTCTCGCATTGGAATTTCATCGTCATCTTCATCAAAACCCGACGCAAGACTGCTCTCACGTTGGAATTTCATCGTCATCTTCATCAAAACCCGACGCAAGATGCTCTCACGTTGGAATTTCATCGTCATCTTCATTAAAACCCGACGCTAGGGGGTTCTCACTTTTGAATTTCATCGTCATCTTCATCAAAACCCGACGCAAGATTG
>DKGO01000212.1 GCA_002453315.1 Caryophanales bacterium UBA6768
TTCGCTATTAAGGAGGAGAGTTATGAATTCGACATTGCAAGAAAAAAATGAAATCGTGAAAACCAAATATAAAGCTTCTTCTCCCATGCGCGAAGGATGGCAAAGATTAAAAAAGCAACGTTCCGCTTTAATCGGGCTCATCATTGTTTTGATATTTATTTTAATAGGTATTCTTGCACCTCTAATTGCTCCAGCCCCGTATGGAGGATTCAACGCTGCTAATGCTTTAAAGTCCCCGGGGGTTGGGCATTGGTTTGGAACAGATGACCAAGGGAGAGATATTTTAAGCAGAATAATTTATGGAGCAAGAATTTCACTTTGGGCTGGATTTTTCTCAGTTATTGGCTCCATTGTCATTGGTGTTTTGTTGGGTGTCTTAGCGGGTTTTTATGGGAAATGGGTAGATGTAATCATTTCTCGTATTTTCGATATTATGCTAGCTTTTCCAAGTATTCTACTTGCGATTGCTATTGTGGCAATGCTAGGACCAAGCCTAATGAATGCATTAATAGCTATCGCCATTATTAACATCCCTATATATGGACGATTAGTTCGTTCACGGGTAATCAGTGTGAAAAATGAAGAGTACATTATGTCCGCACGGTTACTAGGGATGTCGAATAACCGAATTTTGTTTTCACATATCTTGCCAAATTGTTTAACCCCTATTATTGTACAAGGCACTTTAGGGATTGGCACAGCAATAATCGAAATTGCCGGTTTAGGGTTTTTAGGTTTAGGAGCTCAACCAGGACAACCTGAGTGGGGTAAAATGCTCGCTGATTCTAGAGAGTTTATTTCAACTGCTCCTTGGACCTTAATATTCCCTGGCATTTCAATAATGTTAATAGTATTAGGATTCAATATGTTTGGCGATGGATTACGAGATGCTTTAGATCCTAAAATGAAAAAATAACAAAAATTATTAATTGGAGGTATCAAAATTGAGTCAAACTCTTCTGACGTTAAATGGTTTATTTCAAAATGCATTTTATAACTATAGTGAAAGAGTGGCACTGAATTTTAAAGGAAAAAAAATGACGTACAACGACTTACGTCTTTCGACTAATCGCTTGGCCCATGCTTTGAAAAATTATGGTGTAGAACAAAATACACCAGTAGCGTTATTTATGCCGAATTGCCTCGAATATGTAATCAGTTTAATGGGTCTTTATCAATCTGGTGGTTCAAGGGTAGCATTAAACGCCATGCTTGGTGAAAATGAAATCGCTTATATTCTTAAAGACTCTGGTGCCAAGGTTCTAATAGTAGAAGAGAGTTTTTTTGATAAGGTTCTAAATATTAAAGATAGTCTACCTGAATTAACGACAATAATAGGTGTTTCCAGAACTCAATCGCTTCCAAGTAGCTTTATTTCTTGGGAATCTGTCCAAGAAAATAACGAGGAAAGTGATCTTCACGTTCCGACTAGCCCACATGACATTGCAAGTATTAGTTATACTGGCGGTACGACAGGAAACCCAAAGGGCGTAATTCATAGTCACCAAAATAGTTCTTATCTTATTCTTACAGTCTGCCTTACGTCAGATATTCTTGATGATGAAAAGATGTTACTAACAGCTCCATTGCCTCACGCTACTGGACTATTTTTAATGGCTGGCTTAATAAATGGTGCAGAAGTTTTTGTTGAAGATAAATTTGATATCGAATTGTTACTTAAAAAAGTTGAAAAAGAAAAAATTACGTTTCTTAATATGGTACCAACGATGCTTTATCGAATAATTGATTATATGGAAGGGAAATCCTTTGATACTAGTTCTATTCGTACTATTATTTATGGAACTGCCCCAATAACATCAAATAGGTTAAAGCAGGCTTTAAGTATTTTTGGACCAGTGTTCATTCAAACATATGGACTGACCGAAACGCCTGGAGCTGCTACAAAGTTAACAAAAGAGGATCATAAATTAAATGAAATTAATCCACAAAGACTTCTAAGCTGTGGGAAGTCAACACCATTTTGTCGGATAAAAATTGTAGATGAAAATGGAATTGAAGTTAAACGAGGCGAAGAAGGAGAAATAATTGTTCAATCTCTCACAAATATGGTTAAATACCATAACCTTCCCAAGGAAACTGAGGAAACATTGAAAGATGGCTGGTTGTACACTGGAGATATAGGCTCAATGGATGAAGATGGATATATTTATATTTTAGATAGAAAGAAAGATATGATAATAAGCGGAGGAATGAATGTTTACTCGTCTGAAGTTGAAGATGTAATTCAAAAGCATCCCGAAGTGAATCAAGTAGCAGTAATTGGGATCCCTGATAAAGATTGGGGAGAAGCAGTAACTGCCTTTATCATTCCAAGAAATCCAGAGCTTACTAGTGAAGATATTAAAAATTGGTGTGAAAAAGAACTATCAAAATATAAGCGACCAAAAGCCATTCATTTTGTTGATTCTCTACCTTTAACCCCTTATGGAAAAATCGATAAAAAAACTTTACGAAAACCGTATTGGAGAAAAGGTGAAAGACAGATTTAATTATTAAGCTCAAGGGTGTCCAAATAATGTCACGACAGGGTAGTTATGGCAAATATACTTGACGTCCTAATTTATGTTAGTTATCATTTACTAACATATTAAAAAATGGAGGATTTCCCTTTGAGCGAAAAAAGAAACAAAAAAAGAATGTCAGGATATGATAGGAAAAGATTACTAGTCAAGTCAGCGATTGAAGTGTTTTCAGAAGAAAATTATCGGGTAGCAAGAGTGTCAGATATTACATCTCTGGCAAATGTTAGTGAACCTATGTTATATCGACACTTTTCTTCTAAGAAGGAATTATACTTCTATGTGCTCGAAACAATTATCGACAAAGCAATTGAAAAAATTAAAAACGCTAGTAAAAATGCAAGCAATCCTTTAGAAGCTATAGAGTTATCCCTTCACGACGGTAGAAGAACTCTTCCAAAATATGAAAAGGAACTAAAACTTCAATTTGGTTCCTTTGCTGAGTTTTCGGACCCGGAGATGAAAAATCAAATATTAAAATTTCATCTGGCAGCTGTAGAATTTTATGAAAGCCTTATTAAAGAAGGAATTCAAACAGGTCATATTCGTGAGGACGTCAATCCAAATACTGCTGCATGGAAAATACTCGGGCATACTATTCATATGAACATTTTTTATCTAACTGGAGTTCTAACCAAAGAGTATTCTGAAGAATTAATAGCGAGTATTATTAATGAGTTAAAAAATAAAGAATAGAAGAAAAAAGTATAGTTGAAAACAGGTCAAATTATTCTTATAGATCATTCAAATACTAACATTCATCAATGAATCTTAAATACCAATCTAAAAGGAGAAATGTTATGAATCACTATGAAACTTTGTTAATTGAAGAAAAGAAACCCGTATTAAAGATTACGTTCAATAGACCTGATAAAGCTAATGCAATGAACAGTAAGATGAATGAGGAATTGAATGATATTCTTACAAAACTCCGTGATATGACGGATTATAAATATGTTATTTTTACAGGAAGTGGACGATTTTTTTCCGCTGGGGCCGATATGCATGAAGTTATGACAAATATGGAGCATAATACTCGAACCCCTACATCTATTAGAACTGATCAACTAAATCGACAAGAATTTGTTCGGAAGCTCGAAAATTTGGATCAAATTACTATTGCAGCGATTAATGGTCCTATGTATGGTGCTGGCTTTGCTGTTGGAATGGTTTGTGATTTTAGGATAATGGCAGATAATGCAACTGCTTGTTTACCCGAGGCCGAAAGGGGTTTCTTTTTTTCAGCCGGCGGCACACCAAGCTTAGTTCATCTGATCGGTCCTGCAAAAACAAAGGAATTAATTATGTTAAACAAAGTAATAGATGCTGAAGAAGCATTAAGGATTGGACTTGTGACCGAAGTATCTCCTGAAAATGAGTTATCTAATGCAGTAGATGAACTAATAAATACGTTAAACAAAAGTCCATTTACACCTTTGAGATTGACAAAGAAAATTGTAAATGCTGCTACTCCAATTTTAGGAAACACTCTTATATATGAACCTGAACTTCAAGCACATCTTTTTAATGATGAAAGTTTAATAGAATCAATTGGTAGCTTTAAAAAATAATAGTATATTTGGAGGAAATTTAATGAAAAATGATACGTTGTACAAAAAATCGTATTTTGCACGTCTAGGAGAATTTAAGGACTTGGCGCCTGATGCATTCAAATCTTTCTTAAACTTTGACAAGCAGGCATTGGCTGATGGTGAACTCTCAGTTAAATTAAAAGAGTTAATTGCTATTGCTGTAGCGCATACTACAGGATGTCCTTATTGTATTGATATCCATGTCAAGCAAGCAAAAGCTCAAGATGTATCGAAGGAAGAAATGGCAGAGGCAATAATGGTTGCAACAGCTTTAAAAGCTGGTTCAGCTTTTGCGCATGGGGTCAATGCCCTTAATGCTTATGACAATTCAACAGATGATGAACTTTATAAAGCTAGTTACTTTAACAGGCTTCAAGAGTTTTCCAAATTAAATGGTGATATCTTCAAGTCATTTATTCAATTTGATACACAATCCTTGAAA